>JBFJYC010000011.1:0-24538 GCA_041622815.1 Spongiibacteraceae bacterium
CAGGAGGCCAGTGGTTTCCCAGGTCTTAAACCAGTCCGGTCGCTTGGCGTACTCTAAGTTGCCCTCAGCACTGGCGACCGGGCCGGGTTGCACGGTTTTGAGCAGGTTGTACATGGCCATCGCGCCGACCGCCGGCGCGGTGGTGTAAAGCACAGCGATAAACACCAGCGCCCAGCCGGCTGAGCTGCGCGCGGCGCTGACGCTCGGCACCGTGAAGAAGCGCATGATGACGTGAGGCAGGCCGGCGGTACCGAACATCAATGCCATAGTGAGCAAAAAAATATTCAAGGCGCTGGCTTTTGCGGCGGTGTATTCAGCAAACCCCAGATCGACCAGTACGCTATCCAGCCGCTGCAGCAGCGCACCACTGCCGTCGCGCATTTCGCTACCGAGTCCGATCTGCGGCAGCGCCACGCCGGTGAGCTGCAATGAAATAAATATCGCCGGTACGCTGTAGGCGAAAATCATTACGCAATACTGCGCCGCCTGGGTGTAGGTGATGCCCTTCATGCCGCCGAGTACCGCGTAGAAGAAAACCACCGCCATGCCGATAAAGACGCCGACGGTGAAGTCCACTTCAAGGAAGCGAGAGAAGGCGACGCCAACGCCCTTCATCTGGCCGATAACATAGGTAATCGAAGCGATAATCAAACAGATCACCGCCACCATCCGCGCCGTTTTTGAGTAGTACCGTTCGCCGATAAATTCCGGCACCGTGTACTTTCCATATTTGCGAAGATAGGGCGCCAGCGCCAGTGCCAGCAGCACATAGCCGCCGGTCCAACCCATTAAATAAGCCGATGCATCGTAGCCGCTGAAGGCAATCAGTCCCGCCATTGAGATAAAGGATGCCGCCGACATCCAATCGGCAGCGGTCGCCATACCGTTAAGTACCGGGGGTATATGCCCGCCGGCGACATAGAACTCATCGGTGCTGCCGGCTCGCGCCCATACGGCGATGCCAAGATACAGCGCAAAGCTCAGGCCGACTGTAATAAACGTGAGGGTTTGTAATTCCAAAGTCGCAGTTCCGGTGCCGGCTTTATTCTTCCGGGTGGCGCTTATCCAGCGAATTCATTGCGCGGGCATAGATAAAAATGAGCGCGACGAATAAATATATTGCGCCCTGCTGGGCAATCCAGAATCCCAGCGGGTAGCCGCCAAGCCTGAATTGATTGAAGAAATCGACGAATAAAATACCGCCGCCGTAAGAGACGATGAACCAAATACTCAGCAGAGACAGAATCAGGCGCAAATTTGCACGCCAGTATTTTTGATTATTATCAGATGACACAGCCGGAGCCCGGTAACAAGCGTTGGCAAATCCTGACATAAGCCCCGCAGTGGCGCAATTGCCCCTTCAACCGCTGCGCAATTTAACGCATAGTACGTCAATCACAGTCGCAGAGCCTGCCATGGCCAGCTATTTCGTTCGAGTAACCCTCCTAGTATTTGTCGTTTTTTTGCCATCGATAGCCGTGGCGGACTCTAGTGACTGGGAGATTTCCGAGATTGGGTTCACCACGAGTGTGGAGATGCAGTTTCCCGGCATCGTCGACGAGCGCGATTACGTACTGCACGAAGCCGTGATGCGCTTTTCTGAAATGGTGATGTCTGAGATCAGGTATCAGGATCAGGAAAACCTGAAAGACGAACACGAACGTCAGCTCGGCTACTATCTGCAGCGCCGCCAACAATATGAAGCGGCGCGCAAGCGACGGGCCCGCAATTTATTTGCGCTCTTGTTTCCGTTCTTTTTTCAAAAGTTGGAGGCGCCGGAGCGGCCGCAGCAAGAAAAGTCGGTGTTGTTCGATGAAGACCGCTTCAGCAAAGAGCAGCTGGAATACCTGAAGGGGTTTATTGCACTTTGCCCGGGAGAAAAATCGGGTTATGTATTTCTTCGCGAACGCAATATCCGCACGCGTTGTTTTCAGGACCCGCAGGCAGCTCTGGAGTACTTTGAGGCTTACCCGCACCGCCTCACAAGCAAATTTACCCCGGAGTCCGTGAACGCTGCAGTGATGGCTGCCACCGGGCGACGGGTGGTGCACACAAAACTACCCGAGCCACCGCCGGTCGCGCGGCTGGTTACTCCCGGGGTCGTACCCAGAATTGTACCCAGAGATGTGTCCAAGGCGGCACCGCGGCCGGCTGATGATAATTTCTGGGTCTCGTGTGAAAAGAAAGCGCATACCGCTATGGAAAGTCTGCTGCTGCGTCAGGGTGAAAGTATTCTGGCGTTTCAGCTGATGATTGATCTGATCGATGTGATTACAGATCAGCTACCGCAGAGTTCGGCGTCCCTGTTCGTGTCTATAGATAGCTTTTTTAATAGCAACTTCCCGCAGGTGAACAGTGAGCAGCGGGAAGCAGTGCTCGATAAACTGCGGTCGTTCAAAGTTGCAGCCGGCCGGGATGGTTCCCAGTCCGAGGGTGTTTTTTATAGTGTGGAAGAGGACGGCGCTGAGCCGGTCGGTCGCGGCAAGTTAAATGTTCAGGTACTGGATCGCAACGCTGAATTCGAGCGTTCAACGATCGCGATCGGCTGGGCGTCGGCGACGCTGGATTCGGAGACCGCATTACGCCAACGTGTCACAGGCCTGGACCCATTTGCCCAGCGTTTGCAGGGCGTGCTGAGCCGCGCGTTGGTATCCGATGACGTCGTGTTCAAGCGATCACTGCTGCATACCGCCCGCAGCGAAGCGCAGTCGGAACTGCAGAAAGTGGTCGCGGGCTTGCGCCGGGATGCAGCGCAAGTCGAAAGCGATTGTCTGGTCGCACAGGGCTACGTGCCAGGTGCGGGCAGTACGCCGCTGCCCGGTAACCGGGCGCTCGACTATGTGCTGGAGTCGGTAAACGGCGTCGACGGGGGCACGGAGTTAAAACGCCGTAACCCCGCACTGGGAAGTTCCCGCTAGTCGAAGCTAACTGTGAGATCGGCACCGTAACGCGCCGGTTCGTTCCAGACACCGGTGCGCGCAAAGCCGAAGGATATCTGGTGAACCAAATATTCTTCATCGGTGAGGTTGTTGCCCCAAATCGCCAGTTGCACTTTAGCCGGTCCGATATCGATATTGCTGAGGCTCAGGCGCGCTTTTAGCAAGCCATAGTCATCGAGGAAGAAGCCTTTCATATCGGCGTTAACCGCGGTGCCTGAGCGTTCGTCGCGCCAGGCATAGTCGATGTTCAGCCGCAGATCACCGATACCCATTTCCGGGAACAGGTAGTCGAGGCTGGCGGTGTAGCTGTGCTCGGGCGCGTAGGGCATCTCGGCCTGATCGGCAATGTTCGCTTTGCCGGCCTGCTCGATGTACTCAATAAATTGCGCATCGGTATATCCCCAGCTCAGGCCCAGAGTCAGACCAGTCACCGGAATCGCCAGTATGTCGAGCTCAAAACCACTGATTTCTGCTTTACCCACGTTGAACACGTCGGTCAGGAAGATCTTGGTATTGTCGGTGATCTGCTGAATTTGCATATTGTCGTATTCGCTGTCGAAAGCAGCGAAATTCAGCTGCACGCGCTGATCGAATAGCTTGGCTTTGGCACCGATTTCCATCGCCACCATATCTTCCTGATCAAAGGCGGGGCTGAAGCCGGCTTCGGTACTGCGCACGTTAAAGCCGCCGGATTTATAGCCCGTCACCACTTTGCCGTAGACGTTAAAGCTATCGGTCCAACTGAAATCCGCAGTGAAACTGGGGTTGAAGCTGCTAAAGCTTTCACTGTCCTGCTGTGGCCCGTTCTCAAAATTAACGCTGCGCTTACGCGCCGTCCGGTCGTCGGTGCTATAGCGGCCGCCGAGGATCAGTTCGAGGCGGTCATCCAGCAACGGCGGGCGCCAGCCGAGTTGCCCGTAGATTGCGGTGGCTTCGTTTTCTGACCAGATCGTACGATCTTCCAGTACGGTGGGGTCGCCGAATTGGCTGATGGCAAACGAGGTATCGAACTCGTTTTCATAGCCCTCCTCTTCAAAATAGTAGAGACCGGCGACATAATTCCAACGCTCACCGATATCGCCGACCAGTTGCAGCTCATGCGATGTCTGTTCGTGCTCGATGTCTACATTGACGTTAAAAAATCCGCCGGGCGTGGCCTGTGCATTCCATCCGGCCCCGTATTCAATATAGATAGATTCTTCGAGTTCACGTTTTGAGGAGGTTAGCTTGAGCTGTCCGAATGAAAGGTCCCATTGCGCGATAAAAGTGTGGCCTTTGATATCCAGGTTGCTATCACGCGCCGGAAACGTCCAAGCGCCGGAGTCATTCCGTTCGTCATTTTCGATGGTGCGGAAATAATCCAGAATTCCGGTAGCCGCAATAACCCCAAAACCGGCCGGGTCCATTGCAGCCATCTGATTTTCCTGCGATTTACTAATAACGAAAGTCGGCTGATAGTAATTTTGCGGGCCAGCCACTTCCGATAAGTCATAGGCGTAGCGCAGGCTAATGGTGTCGGTGGCATCCCAACGCAGCGATACGCGACCTGCCTGCTTGTCTTCAGCACTGAAATCTGAACCTCCGGGCCCCGTATTCTCGACATAGCCCTGCTTGTCCATCGTCATATAGGTCAGACTGCCGGCGAAGCCGCCCCAATCCGGGGTGTCGATCTGGGTGCGGTTGCGGGTGTAATCGCGGTTGCCGGTGCTGATGGTATGACTGAGACTTAATTCACCGTCGGGTTTTCGGGTAATGATATTGACTGCGCCACCGGTGGTGTTGCGCCCGTACAGGGTGCCCTGCGGGCCACGCAGCACTTCGATGCGTTCGATATCGGCGACGTCGTTACCGAGGCCGGCGCTGCGGGCGACATAGACGCCGTCGAGATACACGCCTACCGAAGGATCCTGGGTGGTTTGGGCATCGTTGTTACCCACCCCGCGCATAAATACAACCATTGTGGCGCGGCTGTTGGGGAAGGGGGTGATGTCGACGTTGGTTGCCAGTGCGGTCAGGTCCTCGAGGTTGTTAATGCCAAATTTTTCGAGGGTTTCGCTATCGAATGCGGCGATCGAAATCGGCGTGTCTTGCAGTGATTCCTCGCGTTTTTGTGCGGTCACAATGATCTCTTCGATGGCGGTCGCGCGCTTCTGCTGGGCCAGCAGCGGGGCTGCCTGTGCGGTGATGACCGCGGCCAGTAAACAGGGCAGAGCCTGTGGAAAAGGTGAACGCAGCATAGCGGGGTCTCCGGAAGGTTAGATACGGCTTTATTGTAAACATTCATGCCGCAAAAGTACGTGTAAATACCTGCCGCTGTGCCGATGCCTAAGCGGCCACCGAAGGGAAAATACCGGTGCGGCTTTAGACGAAGTCTTTGAGAATCCGGTGGATATTGACCTTCGCCTGCAGCCGCGATGCCAGCAGGAACAGGCCGCCGATTTTGCGGTGCAGAAAAATCGAGTCGGTGGGGGGGGTATGCCAGTATTTGCGTTGGTTCAGCATTTCCACGCCCTCGACGCGGAGCTGTTCCGGCAGGGTTGAATTGGCAAAATCATAGTCTTCATCGAGCGTTACCGGTTCCAGCGCGAGCATAAAAATATCAAGAATTTTACGGCGCTGCTTGGCGGGCAGCTCCGCGCTGAAATAACCGATTTTGGTGGCGGCGCTGTCGATACGTTCAATATCGCCGGCGAGCACGGCTTTCAATAGCTGTTTATAAGCCTGTGCTGTTTTTTTCGTATAGGGGCGGCAGGCGCCGAAGTCGAGGAGTACGGGCTTGTGTTCGTCGCGGTCGTAAAGGAAGTTGCCGAAGTTCGGGTCGGTTTGAACCAGGCGGAATTCGAATAATTCACGCAATAACAATTCGAGCAGGCGGCTCACCACGAGGTTGCGTAGCGCGGGAACTTCCATGGCGAGGGACTCGATCGGGTCACCGTCTACCCAACTCATGACCAGTACATCCTGTGTGGTCAGTTCCGGTACGACTGCCGGAATAATAAAAAGGTCCTGCTCGCCGAGGTGGTCGCGGTATTTTTGCAGGTAGGCCGCCTCTTTTTCGTAGTCTGCCTCGTCCTGCAGCTGGGCTTTTGCTTCCGCGAGCAGCGGTTTGATATCGAGATGTTTCGGCAACAGGCCGGTGGCACGGATCAGCGCCGAGACGTTATCCACATCGCTGCTGATGCTGTCACGCACCCCCGGGTATTGAATTTTCACGGCGATGCGGCGGCCGTCCAGCGTATGCGCGACATGAACCTGCCCGATTGATGCGGCGGCGGTGGGCTTGAACTCAAAGTCCTGAACCCGGTCCTGCCAGTTGTCCCCCCAGGCTTTGCGCAGCACCTGCTCGAGTTGTTTGCGGGGCATCGCCTTCGCATCACTGCGCAGGCGCGCGAGAATGTCGGCCAGTTCTTTTGGCAGCAGGTCGCCGCCATCCATGGAAATCAGCTGACCGAGCTTCATGGCCGCGCCGCGCATCTGCGCGAGTTGATTGCTGATCTTGCGGATATTACGCGGCGTCAGCAGCATGTCCTGTGCTTTTGGCCGGTTGCCGCTGGCGAGTTGCCGGGCACCTTCGGCGAGCATGCCGCCGGCGACATCACCGGCCAGAGCGGCGAGCCGGGTAAACCGGGAAACACGGCCCGAGGGGACGCGCTTGGTATCGTTATCGTCGCTCATTGCGCGGTGCCCTTGTAGTAATGCCACAGAAACAACGCGCCGACGCTGCGCCACGGCGCCCAGTGTTCTGTTAGCTTGCGGCATTCGCCGGCAGTCGGTTTGTCCGGCAAGCCTTTGATCCGGGCCAGCGCCAGCTGCAGTGCTAAATCATCTGCCGGAAAGATATCCCGGCGCCGCAATGAAAACATCAGGTAGATCTCTGCGCTCCAGCGACCAAAACCCCGCACCGCAGTAATCGCGCGAATCGCTTCTTCGTCGCCCATTGCCGGCAGGCCATCGATATCAAGCTCACCCCGGTATACAGCCGAGGCCAGTGCTTTGATATAACTGACTTTCTGGCGCGACAGGCCGGCCTCACGCAGGCGTTCGTCTGACAACTTCATGATCGACTGTGCATCCGGCTCGGGTAGCAGCGCCATCACCCGTGCCTGAATACTGCGCGCGGCATGGGTTGAGATTTGCTGGCTGATGATTGTGCCGATAAAGGTGCTCAGGCCCTGCTTACGTAAGCGGGAGGCGGGGATGCCGACGAGCTCAACGGCTGCGGCGATATCGGAGTCGGCTTCGCTTAATGCGGCAAGTCCCCGGCTGATGACGCGTTTATCCATGGGCGGGCAGCATAAGCCAACGCGCTGGCCGCGGGTAGCGCTTGCGCGGCTTATACCGATGCATGAATATGGCCCGCGCTCTGATTACAGCAAGGACAATACCTATGCATCTCGGCTTTAACTCTATGAATACCGTCGATGACCCGGAACCGGCGGAACTCGCCCGTCGGTTGGAAGACGCGGGCTTTGAATCGCTGTGGTACGGCGAGCACAACCAGATTCCGATGTCGCGCAAAACACCTTACCCCGGCGGTGTCGAACTTCCGGAACCCTACAAAAAAATGATGGACCCTTACATCTCCCTGGCGATGGCGGCCGCGGCGACCACAACATTAAAGCTGGGTACCGGTATCGCGTTGCCGATGGAGCGGGAGTTGTTCTCGCTGGCGAAAATGATGGTCACCCTCGACCGGCTTTCCGGCGGCCGCCATCTGATGGGCGCGGGTGTGGGCTGGAACGAAGAACAGTTTAATCTGGCGACCCATCACCCTTGGGACAAGCGCTTCGCAGTGTTGCGCGAAACCGTTGAGGCGTTGCGGGTGTTATGCAGCGAACCCGAGCCGGAGTATCACGGCAGCTATGTCGATTTTGAGAAGGTTTGGTTTGAGCCGAAGCCGTTGAGCGGTGCCTGTCCGCCGGTCATCTTAGGGGTGATGGGGCCGTTGGGTATCAAACATGCGGCGCGCTGGGCGGATGGCTGGATGCCGGTGGATATCGCGTTGCCGGAGCCGGCGGTACAGATCGCACAGTTTCGTGAGCAGGTCGCAGCGCATGGACGTGATCCCGATTCAGTGGAGATTACCCTTGTGGTGATGGACGACCCGAACGCAGACAAGCTTAAGCGCCTGCGCGATGCCGGCGTTCATCGGGTGCTGGTGGGTGTGGGCGTCGAGAATTGGGACCGGCCTGACATTGTCCTGCCGATGATCGACGAGTTCGGAAAACTGATTCCCGAACTCGCCGCTTAGGCGGTTTGCGCGAACAGCGGTTGTGCGCTGGCGCGCACCGGAGATTCGGGCAGATAATAGCGGCGCACGTCCTGCTGCTCGGTTGATATCAACACATCCAGCTGCACCAGTGCGGAGGTGATGCGGGTAACGGCACTGATAGACGCGCCCAGATTGTCCGCAATCTCGGCATCGGTCAGGCCCGAGTGGAGGCGCAGCGCCGGCAGAATATTTTCGCTGAGCGCGGCATCGGCATGGGCTTTTTTCAATGTGGCGGCGTAGCGCTCGCCGAGTGCCGGTACTTCTTTTAATAGCGCATCCAGTTTTTGCAAGCCGGCGCGGTTTTGCTTGGCTCCCCAGTACAGACAGGTGGCTTCAATACTCGGAAAGTCAGCCTTGGCGGCCGCCTCGTCGTTTTCCGCCAACATCCCCGGTATATGTTGCAACGCCCGCTCGGCTGACAGCAGCGCCGCGTCAAAATTGCCGCAGGACTCAGCTTCACGCTGTTTCGCCAGTAACGCATGGTAAGCGCGGGTGGGGTGCTTGGAGTCTTTCGGGTAGGCCACGGTCGCGGGGCGGATCGTGCGGGGCGCAGCGGGGCGGGTGCGGGTTTCGGGCAGCATCTGGCGGTGGGTCGCCTTGATCATAAGCATACCAAAAACCATGATGACAACGAGAAGCGTGAGAAGCGATTCCATAATCCATATCTCATGTAAAACATGGTGTTAGGTCGGAGTATTGCAGAAAGTTTTCAAAAGTGAAGCTTTTTCGTTGTTTTTATTGAATATTTCCAAGCCAGCCCTTTTTGGCCCCGCCGCCCATAGATGCAGGATTGTTTGAATTCAGCGGGACGGACGGGCAAACTACGCCGCTTTTTGGCCGCCATAGATCGCCATGCCCCCCCTTCGCCTGCTGTTGACTGCACTGATATCGGTATTGCTGATGTCAGCGGTGCCTGTATTGGTCAAGTCGACGATCGCCAACGAGGCGACAATCGGTATCGCCCGGCTGGTGCTGGCGGTCGGGCTGCTGACGCCGGTATTTTTCTGGCGCAGCGGTTTGCGTGGGCTTGGCGCAGCAGATTTCAGGCAGTTGGCGCTGATCGGCTTTGTGTTTGCGGCGCACTGGCTGACATACTTCATCAGTATAAAGTTAGCAACCGCGGCGATCGCGGCGACCGCGATAGCCACCTACGGTGTGCAGTATCTGGTGTTGGCATGGTGGCTTAACGACGAGCGATTTAACTGGCAGGAGTGGTTGGCGATCGCGGTGTGTTTTGGCGGTTGCCTGGTGGTGATGCCGGGACTGACGCTGTCGAACGACACGACGCTGGGTATTGTGATCGGCATCGCCAGCGGATTTTTATACGCCTGTTTGCCGTTATTGCATCAGCGCGTTCAGCGGATGAATACGCTGCAGCGCACTTACGGGCAGTTCGCTTTTGCGCTGCTGTTCTTTCTGCCGCTGTGGCCGCTGAGTGACTGGCAATTGGCCAGCGGCGATTGGTACCGGCTCGCACTGCTTGGTGTGATGTGCACATTGATCGCGCACGGGCTGTGGGTGAAATCGAGCACTGAATTACCGCCATTGTTTACCGGACTGATTTATTACCTGTACGTACCGTCGGCGATGCTGTCGAGTTTGTTTTTTCTCGATGAGCCGATTACGGCGGCAAAATTGCTCGGTGCCTCGATGATTCTGGGCGCGAGTATCAGCGTGACATTTATACGACTAAAGAAGAGCGGATTGACGACATGATGAGGATTGCACGCCCAGGGGCGTTCATATTACCGGCACTGCTGGTGCTGTTGGTTTCCGCACAGGCGGGATTTGCGCAGCCGCAAAATAGCGAATCGCAACAGCGCGGTCTGCTGATCGAGAATGTGGTGGTGACGGCGCAACGCCGGGAAGAGGGCATGAATGATGTGTCGGTCGCGATCAGTGCCTATACCGGTGAGGAGCTGGCGGCACTCGGTGTTGTTGATACCCGCGACCTCGGTCAGTTGGTGCCGGGCTTTACCTTTGCCGACGGCGGTTTTAATACGCCGATCTACACGTTGCGCGGTGTCGGTTTTAACGAGAACAGCCAGACAGCGAGTGCGACCGTCGGCGTCTACGTTGATGAATTCAATTTACCGTTTCCGATTATGACCAAAGGCCCGTCGCTGGATATTCAGCGGGTGGAGATTCTGAAGGGGCCGCAGGGAACCCTGTACGGCCGCAACACAACCGGCGGCGCGGTGAACTTTGTCGCGGGAAAGCCGCAGCAGGAATTTGCCTATAACGCGAATGTCAGTGTGAGCCGGTTTGATACCCGCGACATCTCCGGCTGGGTGACCGGCGCTATCTCCGAAACGCTCAGCGCACGGGTAGCGTTGCGCGATATTCAATCCGGCGAGGGCTGGCAGCAAAGCCGGACCCGGCACCCTAACGGCGGCGCCAACAACGCCGATACCGGTCGCAATATCGGCGGCGCTTACGGGCGCTTCGGCTACGACACGCTCGGCGAAGTCGACAAACAGAGCGGGCGGCTGTTGCTGGACTGGCAGGCAGCCGACGCCGTGGACGTTCGTGTGCACGCCGATGGCTGGCGCGACCGATCCGAGCCGCAGGCGCTACAGGTTGTCCGATTGGATCCGCGCAACTCGCCGCCGGATCCACAGTTCCACCCCGATGTCGCGTCCTATCCGTTCAACAGTCCGGACACGACTGACAACCGCGCCGCCGACTGGCCGAATGACGGCACCGAATTCCGCCTCAATGATAGCTTTATATCCGGTGGCGCCCGGGTTGATTGGCAGATAAACGACGCTATCGAGTTGGCGGTGCTGGCCTCTACCGGCAAGTTTGAATCCGACGGCAGCTTTATTCCCCAGTCGGGAGTCGACGTGTCGAATATGGAGCGGAATATTTTCGCTGAAACCGACTTTTATAATATCGAGGCGCGTCTGTCCGGTCGTTGGAACGAGCTGCTGTTCTGGCAGCTCGGTGTGAACTATAGCGAAGATGACGTGCAGGAGTTTCAACGCCTGAACCATGAAACCGTGAGTATCGTTTTCCCGATGGATAGTACGCCGGGCGACGGCGTTGCCGGTCTGGATAACCGTTCCGGCTTTGAGGGTAATCAGGTCGCCGAGGTGGAGGCCATATTTCTGCACACCGAATGGCAGTTAAGCGAGGCCTTTAAGCTGACGGCGGCGCTGCGCTATACCGATGAACTGCGCAAGTTTAACGGCTGCTCAAGGGATGTGGATGTCGGTACCGAACCGGGTGCTGATCAGGAGCCGCCGGGGGCAAGCGATGAAGGTATCGGTCTGGATAATGCGTTTACCGGCATCAGCGCTATGCAGGCGTCACCGGGCAATGGCGGCACGGTCGAGTCAGGTGGCTGTTTTACGCTGGACAATGAAACCCGCCGGCCGGGACGTTTCTTCGGCGAGCTGCATGAGGACAATGTCTCCGGCCGCTTCGCTGTGGACTGGACGCCGCAGGACGACTTGCTGCTGTATTTAAGCTGGAGCCGCGGCTATAAGTCCGGCAGCTTTCCTCTGATCAATATCTCGGATTCGATTCAGTTTACGCCGGCAACGCAGGAGCAACTCGATGCTACTGAAGTCGGTACCAAGTGGACCTTGTTCGACAAGCGCGGGCAGTTGAATATTTCCGCGTTTGACTACCGCTATTTTGACAAGCAATTGCTGACGAACTTCCGCGACCCGGTGTTCGGACCATTACCGATTTTGCGTAATGCGCCGCGCTCCAATGTGCGCGGTGCCGAATTAGAATTGAAACTGAATCCGTTCAACGGTCTGTATGTGGCAATTGCCGCATCCTATCTCGATAGCGAAGTAGAGCGTTTCGTCAGCGGCGATATCAACGGTGATGAATTCGATTTTAGCGGCAAGCCGTTTAATTACACACCGCAGTGGGAGTATACGGCGACCCTTAACTACGCGTTGCCGCTACTCGATCGCTTCGAATTGAGCGCAGGTATTGATTACCGCTATACCGATGAAACCAATGCGTCACTGGAGCAGAATCCGGCGTTCTCTATTGACGACTATAGTCTGGTCAATGCGCGCCTGACGCTGGTACCTCTCGACGGTCCCTGGAGCATTAAAGTGTGGGGGCGCAATATTACTGACGCATACTACGTCAACAACGTGACCAACCAGATCGATACGGTGGGGCGCTATACCGGTATGCCACAGGTCTGGGGTATCACCTTCGGCTGGAACAGCGAGCGCTAGTGCCGGCGCTCGTTGCGGCATAAGCGTACACATACTTATCTGAATCAGTGCGTGTACGGGGCAGGCCCCGCCTTGTGGCGGGGTTTTTTTATGGGGGCTCTGCAGCGCTTGACCTGATGAAGCGATGCGCGCAACGTTGTCGGGTCATTAAAAGCCTCTCTATGTTTTTATGATCAATCGCAATTCATATTTGTTGTTGGTGCTCACCCTCACAGCGCATATGACTGCCGCAGCCGCATTGCCGCGCGACCTGCTGGTAATGGCCGATTATCGCGCGCAGCTTGAAACCATTGAGCAGCAAGGTAACTTCCGTGACGCGCGGATGGTCGAGCCGCTGGTTGCGATGAGTGCCTTGCATTTTGAAGCCGCAGAGTATGATCAGGCGATCGATAAGGCCTTGCGTGCGGTATTTATTCTGCGGTCAACATACGGTCTGAAAAGCTTTAAGCAATTCGAACATGATGAGATGTTGTTGCAGAGCCTGATGGCCGCCGGTGATACCGCTGCGGTAAATGAGCGCCTCGAAGTGCGTCGGGCGACGCTGCTGAAGATGGAGGGAGAAGCACAACAATTTCTGGCCATTCTGCAGCAGGACCTGGATTGGCAACGACGTCTCGGGCTGCATGGGGAGCTGGTTGTCAGCCATGCGTTGCGCGCCGGGATTATTACCGACGTCATGGGCGAAAAGGCACCTGAGCTGGCTGCGGAATACCGCGCTATTGGCGATGGCTTTATGCAGCGCTTTTATAGCACCGCACAGGCATCCGGCTGGTGGCGCCAGCGCCGTATCTCGGCATTGGATATCGGCCGCGATGACGAGATGGCGAATTATCTGCAGAATTTGTGCAGAGCTGCAGAGGATGCGTATCAGCGTGGGTTGGCCGTACAGAAAGCGAACCCCGAGCATTTTTCGGCAGCACAAACGGCTGCGGTACTGGCATCGGTCGGCGACACTGCGCTGGCGCGTCGCCGTTTCCAAACCGCCACAAAAAAGTATCGGGCAGCGTTCGAGCTATTACAGGCTGAGTCCGGCGCGGTCGCCGCGCAGGCATATTTTGCCAGCCCCAAGCTAATCTATTCGCCGCTGCTGAAGCCGGTTGAAGCAGATTTATTGCGGCAACACGCAGCCACCACTACGGCGGGTTTGTTCGTTATACGGGTGACGCAATCCGGGCGCGCTGCAAAAATACAATGGCAAGATCAGCGTCTTCGGGAGGCGCTGCCGCCACGTGTGCGGCGGCGTCTGTACAAACATATACGCAGCCTCGTATTCCGTCCGCGGCTGGTCGGCGGAGAGCGCGAAACGGCATCCGATGTCAGTCTGTCGGTTGCCGGGATACTCGGGGCTGGCGGGCAAATTGGTGGTGACACGCCCATTACTGACCGGGTGGCCAGCGCCCCGAAATAATCCACCGGTCCACCGCTATGCGCCGTTCGGGCGCGATTTTTGCAGTACCTGCCTGTAGGCGCGATACACCCATCCCGGTGAGCGCATAAAAGGGCGGCAGGCGTATTTGGAAATGTCAAAAAATCGATTAAAATCATGTAGATATAATAATTTTTCGAGACGAGTGCCGGGCTGATGGGTAGCGCACTGGAATCGCGGATTCTCCAAAAAGTTGCCGCCTACGAGCCGCATCTGCCAAAAACCCGGCGCCTCAAATTCCGTTTTATGGCGCCTTTATTGATCGTTGCCCTGATGGTTTCCGGCCTCGTCATATTGCGTCAGGCGGGGCAGATTAACGCGACTGAGGATGCGCTTCGGGTCAGTGAGTCGAGGATCCGCTACCTGGAAAAGTTAAGGGCTTACAGCCAGCAGCAGGGACTGCGGCTGCAGGGACTGCGGCTGCAGCGTGAACAACTGCGCGATGCGCAACGTCAGTTGCAGGCGGAGATGGCGCGGATACAGGGTATCGGTGAGGCGCGCGCAAAGACGATCAGTTCAATGCAGGTACAGAATCAACAATTATTGACGGAAAGGCAGCGGCTGCAGCTAACCGCTGCGCGCAAGGCAGCCGCCGTCGAGTCGCTGACCACGCAACTCAATCAGTTGCAGCACCTTGTCGATTTATCATTGCAGGTTGGTATCCCGCTCGCCGGTGAAGGCTGGGCCGAAGATCAAAGCGAGCAGGAAAAACGATTTATTCTGAAAAGTGTGCCCAGCGGCTCACCCTTGCAGACCACATTGGTCACGAGTGACTTCGGTATGCGAATGCATCCGCTGCTGCACGACAAGCGGCTGCACGCGGGCGTCGATTTCCGCGCCGCCAGGGGCACGCCGGTCTACGCCACCGCCGACGGTTTAGTCGAGTGGGCGGGGCCGCATAAGAGCGGTTTGGGAACGATGGTAAAGTTGACCCACAACTACGGATTCACCAGCACCTACGGCCATTTACAGAAAGCGGTTGTCTCGGGGCGCGACTACGTGTCGAAAGGCGAACTGATCGGTTATAGCGGCAGTACCGGTATGTCCAGCGGCCCGCACCTGCACTACGAGATCAGTTACCTGTATACCAAATTGAATCCGGAGCCCTTTATCGGCTGGTCGCTGAAAAACTACACACAGTTGTTTGATCAGCACCGGGATATTCGGTGGGAGGCGCTGGCGCAGACGGTTCGCCGTCAGCTCGGACTGTTACCGGAGGAAGTGGTGGCAAAAATCGCTTTAATTACCGAGAATGATTCTTAAGCTGCGCGCGGACTTACAATCCGGTCATCCCGCCAACAATCCGGTCACGCAATCCTGCGGAGAGTAGTGGTCGCATCACGCTCAATGCTTTGGCATCACTGCCGGCCGTATAGCGTGCTTTAGGACGTTTATCAGCGAGCGCGCGTGCAATGGCTTTGGCAACCGTCGCAGCGGCTGTGCCGCCTGCATCGCGGTCCGCGGTAGCCTTGATTTGTTTTGCAATCGCGCCACCGTAACGCGCCCGCGCCGCCGCCGGTAGTGCGGCGAGCAGGCTTTCCGCATCGGCAAGGTTTTTCCCGTGAATCGGCGTTTCAATCGCGCCCGGCACGACCAGCGACACGCCAATGCCGGCGTGCCGCAATTCCACCCGCAGGGCATCGCTCATCGCCTCGAGGGCGAATTTTGTGGCGCTGTAAATACCCATCAGCGGTACCGCCAGCTGCCCGGCGCCGGAGCTGACATTCACAATGCGCCCGCTCGCCTGCCGGATTAACGGCAGAAAGTATTTCGTCATCAGCGCGGGACCATAGACATTGGTATGAAACTGGGTGTCCAGATGCTGCTTATCGATGTATTCCAGCGGACTTGCCAGTGACACGCCGGCATTATTCACCAGCCCGTACAGCCCGCTGTCGCTCAATCGGTCGCTGACCAGATCATAAGCCGCGGCAATGGATGCTTCATCGGTGACATCCAGAATGACCGGCTCGAAGCCGCCATCGGATAGTGCTGTTAAGCGTTCCGCGTCTTCGGTTTTGCGGACGCAGGGGAAAACGCGATAGCCCAGCGCTAGCAGATGCTCTGCGGTAGCCAGTCCGATGCCGGTGGAGGCCCCGGTGATCAGAACGCCCCGGTTATTCATCGCTTTGTTTTTCTCAGCGAATCTCTTATCGCGCGGAACACGGTAATGGTCTCGGTGACATTTTCCCAGTAATCGGGGTCGACGCTGGTACGGACGATGACCAGATTGTCCGGTTCCGAAACATAGATGTACTGCCCCCAGACGCCCATCGCCATATATTCCCGGTTGGCGTTTTGCGGTGCCCACCACTGGTACTGATAGCCGCGGGGTCCGTAGTAACGTGGCGAGCCGCCCGGCAGCAGGTGCGGCGCATCGGGAACGGTGGATTCCCGGACCCAGGCCGAGGACACAAGCTGCTTGCCCTGCCAGTTACCCTGATTCAGGTAGAGCAGGCCGAGTTTTGAAAAGTCCCGCAATGTTGCGTTGAGGCAGCAAAAAGCGATCTCTGTGGCATCGTCGCGTTCAGAATCGACATTCCATAGCGCGTCGGCTTCCATGCCGAGCGGCTGCCACAGTTTTTCACTAAGCAAATCACTCAATGAGGTGTCGTAAAGTTGTATCAAAATGGCGCCTAGCACCTGCGTATCAATACTGGCGTAGTGGAAATTAATACCCGAGGGTTCTGCCGAATCATAGTCCTTCAGGACCGAGTTGATGGCGCGGCCAAGTGTCCGGGTTTTCCAAAAGAACAATTGAATATCCGACAGGCGGTCGTCATAGGTTTCATCGAAGGCGACACCGGAGGACATTTGCAGCACGTGTTTGATCGGTACCCCGTCGTAGGCGCTGCCTTTGAGGGCCGGGACATAATCGGTTACCAAATCATCCAGCGACCGTATTTTCCCTTCATCGTGGGCGATGCCGATTAAGGTAGCGACAAAGGATTTTGCCACCGACCACGACGTAAAGCGGCTTGTCTGGGTGGCGCCGTTCAGGTAGCGCTCGTGAATGATGGTGCCGTCCTGAATCACCAGTAGACCAGTGCCATCAACGCGGTTTAAAAACTCAGTCAGGCTGATGGTTTTATTCTTGAAGGTATAGTCAAGCTCAAGCGGACGTTCTTCGCGCGGCAGGATGAGCGGCGCATTGCCGGCGGCAACCCGTCGCGCCGGTATGATTGTTTCCATCTTCCGGAAGTTGGCGATACGAGTTTCGGGGTCGAACAGCCCCAACATTTCCAGCGGGCTGTATTCAGACCAGGGCCTGACCACAAACAGTGCCAAGGCGATGGCGAGGGCGGTTATAACAAGCAGTAGTGTGCGCATCGGGAATCAATCCTTAGTGTTTTTATCGGTGTGTTAATTCGGTGTGGATTCCGCAACGCGAATCTGATTGTTACCTGCTTTTTTTGCCGCGTACATGGCATGGTCCGCGGCATTCACCAGATCTTCAGCGCGCATTCCGTGCTCAGGCGCGAGTGCGATGCCGATGCTGGCACCGACAGTCAGTTCCGATTCCTCGGATCCGACAGGTGCCGAGATGGCTGCGACGAGCTTGTTGGCGGTGAGTGTGGCATCGTCGACACTACCGACACCGGGCAGAATGACCAGAAACTCATCGCCGCCAATGCGGGCGATGGTATCACTTGCCCGCAGGCAGCTACGGGCGCGATCAGCAGTGGCCTGCAATATCCGGTCGCCGGTTGCGTGACCGTAAGCATCGTTGATGTTTTTGAAACCGTTGAGATCGAAAAAAAGTACGGCGACGATGTTCTTTTCCCGCGCCACAATTCTTAATGCCTGCTCCAGCCGGTCGTAGGCAACATGCCGCCGCGGTAGCTTGGTCAGTTCATCGGTATCAGCCAGCAACTGAATCTCTTCGGCCTGTGCGATCACGCGCTTATTGAGCTGTACTATTCTGCCTTGCAGTGCGCCCACCGCCGAAAAGACAATCAGTGGCTGAAGTACGGCACCGACAGCGAAAGTCGCCCAGGCGGCGGCTTGTTGTGAAAAGAGATTGGTATCGACACTGAGCTGCAGCAGGCCGGATACAAACAGTATCGCAAACACCAGTACTACCGCCGCCACCGCGCTCATGGCGAGGTAACCGGAGCGTTTTCCGTAGAGCACTTCAACCAGCAGCGCGCTGGTCACCAACCACCAGGCACCGGCGCCGACAAGCCCCAGCGTGAATAAACCTGCGACTCCGATAATCCAGAATAAAATGAGAATTATTATCAGTTTTACACGATAGGCAACACGCTTGCGCAACAGCCAAAGCAAGATAACAAACACAGCGATCACGCCGTGCACTGCGTATAGCGGCAGCCAGCCGGTGAAGAACACCCGTAAAATTGAAATCGGCGCGCCGATGGCTGCCAACAAGGTCACCCCGGCGAGTATTCTGTTCACCATCACGTGTCGAAGATCGGCGATGTCGTCGCTGTATTTCGGTGCCTGGTCGCCTGTCATTGAGCCGGGTGGCTCCGCGTGAACAAAAAGTTAGTGCGAACTATACACAATTAGCCTGCTGCGGTGATATGAAGGCGGGCTCAGCAGAGATTGTGAAACTCGCCGGTCGCGGGGTCCCGCTCCTGAAGCGCGAATTTATTGAGGTCAAAGTACCAGCCATGCAACTGTAATTTGCCGCGTTCCAGTGCATCGGCAATCCACGGATATTCCGCCAGATTTTTCAGCGAAATACCGACGGTACGTCGTGAGCAGTCACAGGTGATGGTGTCGCGGTCGGCACCCGGATTTGCTTTCAGCGCCGCGATCGCAGCCGGTTCGGCAATCGCCGTCCATTGCTGCATCGGGTGGCCGGGGCTGTCGCCGTCGATCAGTCGGTTGACCAGCGTGCGGATGCCACCGCAGCGGGAATGCCCCATCACGATCACGTGCTCGACATGCAAAAAGCTGATCGCGTATTCAATCGCGGCTTTAATCGCCTGATATTCCTGCCCGTCGGTATAGGGGGGCACGATGTTGGCAAGATTACGCACCACCAGCATATCGCCGGCTTTTGATTCGGTGATAATCGCGGGGTCAACCCGGGAGTCACAGCAGGCGAAAACCAAAATCGTCGGTTGTTGGCCCAGCTCAACCAGCGCTTTGAACACTGACTGATCGGTATCCGAATATTTGTGTTTGAAGCTCCGGAAGCCCTCAATCAGTGCAGAAAGGTCGTCTTTCATAGTAGCAGTGCTCCATTGTGGTGAAGCGCGATGCCGCAGTGAAACATTCGCTGCGGCGGTACATTACGCGACGCTGTCCACTAAGCAATGCCTGTGCCAACAGTGGCTGCTGCTTTTGTTGACGATCTGATCTACCAGCGCGCCCGGTGCCCGCGGGTGTCAATATGCAGAAAGGGGCCATGCGCGGCATTGGCCCGGTAGTGACTCAAGCCGCCGCGCAGGTCAGCGGCGCGTTTGTCTTCACGGGTCCAGCGGTCGACCAACTCGTACAGATAGCGGGCATCGTCACGATTAACTTTGCCGTCCCTATTGAGGTCGTCCATGACGCCGTCGCGGGGTGCACTGTCGATATAGATATCTGCCGCACCGCCATACAGGTGTCGGGAATATTTGGTGCGGTTGCCGATCGATTGGTTGTACCAGGGTGTGCGGTAACCACTCATCACTACGACACCGCTGGTATCAATACCGTGCTTTTCAAATAGCTGCAGCGCGTACTCGAGCTTGAGCAGCAACTTTTCGCGCAGGATCAGATATTTCGGCCAGCCGGAGGATTGTTTGCAGAGAAACTCGCCGAGCGTGAAATGCGGCGAAACCTGCAGTGTGGCCATTGCTTCGGTGACCTCAATAAAACCGCGCGGTTTTTCGTAGGCGGGCAGTTCATGCAGCGGCCGGTTTTGATACTGACCGATGCGATACTGATCCAGCTTGCCGTCCCGCATCTCGGCGGCGGGGCGGAGTACGAAGACGTTGACGGTGATATCGGAGCCGGATGCCGCGACAGTGAGTACATGGTGCCCGGCACTGGCCGGTGCGCGCCAGCGCCACTGCTTGTTTGCGCCCTCTAGTTTGCCGGCGGTAGCGGTTACTATTCCGGCCGTATCCAGTCTCAGCTCAGCCGTGGCACCGGGCATAAGCGAAATGCTGAACAGCCGGAACGGAACCTTATTGCCGTTGATGCTCAGCTCGAAGCCGGCGTGTCCCGGATCAAAGCCGAGCGCCGGTTGTGCTGCGATGAACAGAACAAAGAGAAAGCTTAAAGCCGGTTTCATGATTTCGTGTCATCCAGTGCGAGTGAAATGCGCTCGTCGCGTTGGTAGAGATCGTTCAGATACATCGGCTGACCATTGGTTCCCATCACCACCGTAAAATAAAGAATATGTACCGGTACCGGTTTGCTGACGTTGATGCGGGTTTCTTTACCACTGTCCAGAGCGGAGGCCATTGTTTTTAAATCGGACTCCGGATTTTCTTTTAATACCCACTTGGCCAGCTCCAACGCATTTTTAACCCTGACGCAGCCCGAGGAGAACGCGCGCTCGGTTTTCTGAAACAGCTCGCGGGAGGCGGTGTCGTGCAGATAAACGTTATGCGAATTGGGGAACATGATTTTGACCTGACCCAGCGCATTTAACGGCCCCGGCCGCTGTCTGATGCGCAGCGGGAAGTAGTTCGTGCGGTAGGCGCGCCAGTCGATGTTGTCGGGATTCAGTTGGTTACCTTCCTGATCGTAGACATCAAAACCCATGGCGCGGACTTTCTCCGGGTTTTTCTGGAAGTCGGGGAGCTTGTCCTTACGGGCAATACTCGGCGGCGTCTCCCACCACGGGTTAAAGATCATGTAGCGGATCCTGTCGGAAAACACGGGTGTTCGCCGGTAATCGCGGCCGACAATCACCGGGTGGGATTGCTCCACTACGCCGCGGTAGCGGGCCTCGAGACTAAAGTCTGCGATATTGACCCGTACATGGCGCTCGCCGAGGTCTTCCGGTAGCCAGCGCCAGCGTTCCATATTGATAATCAGCATGCGTTCCCGTTCGCGGTTTGTCATGTTCAGCAAGCGGCTTGTGACCGCGCCGACAATGCCATCATCTTCCAGTCCGGCCGTGCGCTGATAGGCCTTCACCGTTTCGACCAGCGTCGCATCATAGAGATTGCTCTGTAAGTCGCCTGCGTCATAACCCCGCGCCGCCAGTTTTTGACGCAGCGCCGGAATCCGCCCGGAGGTCATGCCCTGCTTGAGTGCGGCACCGGCTGCAATCGGCGGGGTAGGGTCGACCGCGGCTTGTTCGCGCAGCGTTTTCAGTGCCAGTTTAAGCGCTCGGTAGGTCGGTGCGTTGGGCTCCAGTTCATTGATCGCTTCCGCGATCGTGTTGGTCGCAATCGCCTGTTCAAGGTGGGCAACAAGGTTGCGCTCCCGCCGCATCGCCGTCCAGTCGGGCTCAATCGTCACCGGGTTTAGCTGACCGCCGATAATGGTCGCGGCTAATGCCAGCCATGCATCGGTAGCGAGTAATTCCAGATTGTCTTTCTGCGCGGTCTTTAATTTCGCCTGGTGGTAATTGGCAGGTGTCAGGCCGTGTGCATCGGCGGAAGTAATCGCGGCGTGCAATTGCTGCAGGCGCGGCTCGTTGTCGCGCCATACCGCGGCGTAGTTGCGTTGCTTGTAGAACTCCCGCACTGCCATTGGCGCGCGCAGGTTCGTGCCGTCAATGACCAGCGGTGATTTGGTCAGCAGGGTGCGCAGGTCCGCGGCGGCATTGCTGATATTGCCCAGCGTTAGCAGTGCGCAGGTGAATAAGAATTTCCAATGTAATCGGGGAAGCAAACCGAGTTCTCCTTTGTAAATGCAGTTTTTGAGTGTTAGTGAAGTGTAAGCCACAAGAGTGTGCAATGCAGGTCGAATTTAGCGCGTTTATAAGTGCCGCGATTGTGTTATTTGGTCGATTCCGCGTATGTATTAATGGTGCGAGGGCAGATTGTGTTAATTTCGAACTCTGATACGCCGCAATATTTAGAAACGCTAAGCGAGGGGAGTTCAAATGAGTGATATTTCAGTCAACGCATGGGCCGGTGAAATGAACGCGCCGTTACAACCGTTTGCTTTCACCTTGGGCGATCCCGGCGTTACCGATGTCGATATCAGAGTCGATTTTTGTGGCGTCTGCCATTCCGATCTCTCGGTACTGACGGGAGCATTCGGTGAGTTACCCGGGCCGGTGGTCGCCGGTCACGAGGCGGTTGGTACAGTAGTGCGGGTAGGCAGTCAGGTTAAGAGCCTGGCCGTCGGGCAATTGGTGGGTGTTGGCTGGACTGCGGGCAGCTGCATGCAATGCCATACCTGTATGGGCGGCGATCAGCAATTATGTGGCACTGCGCAACCGACCATCATCGGTCATCACGGCGGTTTTGCAGACCACCTGCGCGCCAGTTCGGAATGGGTCATTCCGATTCCGGAAGGCATCGATGCAGAGAAAGCCGGGCCGCTATTTTGCGGTGGCATCACTGTGTTCAACCCGCTGTTGGAATTTGATGTGAAACCAACGTCAAAAGTTGGTGTGATCGGGATTGGCGGATTGGGCCATCTGGCGATTCAGTTTATGGATGCCTGGGGCTGCCATGTCACTGCATTTTCAAGCAGTGATAGTAAACGGGCGGAAGCGAAGGCGATGGGAGCGGATGATTTTGTCAACGTTACCGATGATGCCGCGTTAAAAGCTATTCGCGGCGAATATGATTTTATTATGTCGACAATCAATGTTGACCTGAACTGGAATCGGTTTATCGCCGCACTCAAGCCGAAAGGGCGGTTGCATACCGTCGGGCTGACGCCGGGTCATTTCGGGCCGTCTACCGGTCGCGCCCTGATTTCCGGACAGAAGTCTGTTTCAGGCTCACCGACAGGCAGCCCTGCTCGCATCGCCACCATGCTCGAATTTTGCGCGCGTCATAAGATTGAGCCGGTGACGGAAACCCTGCCACTGTCTGAGGTGAATACGGCGCTGGAGCGCCTTGAAGCCGGTGATGTGCGCTATCGGTTTGTGCTCGATTGCCGCTAGCGGGCTTAGCCTAAGCCCTAGCTGACACCATCCCAGAGCAACTTGATACCAACGCATAACAGCATGGCGTAGGCGAACCGGTAAAAGAACGCCTCGCTGACACGCTTGTGGCACCAGACACCGAGCGCCACGCCCAGTGGTGCAAGCGGCATCAGTACCAACGATGTTGTGAAATTGCCGGTATCCAGTTGTCCCAGCCACGCATAGGGAATCAGCTTCACATAGTTGATGGCGGTAAAGAACATGGCGGCGGTGGCGACGTAGCTGGTGCGGTCGATGCCGCGCCGGAGCAAATACATACTCAGCGGCGGTCCGCCCGCGTGGGCGACAAAACTGGTAAAGCCGCTCAGTGTCCCGAGAAACAACCCGCTTTTAGCCCCGGCAAGGGAGTCACTGTATTTTGGGAACAGATAGGTTTTGGTGTAATACTGCAGCGTAAAGGCGATGGCAATCACACCGAGCAGCACCCGCACCAGTGCCGTGTTCAGGGTGCCGAAGAAGAAGGCGCCAATGACAACACCCGCGATGGCAGGCGGAATAAGCAATTTCAGTTCAGCAGTAATCCAGCGGCCACGGTAGGCATGGATGCTGACCAGGTCCATCACGCAGAGAATTGGCAGCAGAATCGCCGCGGCTTGCACCGGCGATACCACCAGCGCCATGACCGGCACCGCCAATATGCCGAAGCTACCGGCGAAACCGCCCTTGGCCATGCCGACCAGCAGCACGGCAGGGATTGCGACGAGATAGAAATGGGGATCTGAGAGCACCCGTGGATTATACCGGCTGATATCTTTGAATTCGGGCAGCTTGCCAGGCCAGCCATGTCATCAATATAGAGTCAGCTCATCGTGTGGCCTATAACTTGGCAGTGTAAGGAATTGAATTAGCAAACAAATTGCCGCATATTCGGGCGACTATACCGGGTTCTTATAAATATAAAGGTAGCTTGTTATGAAAAGCCATCCCTCTGTGTTTTCCACAGCAATTGCCGCTGCCAGTATTTTGATTTTCACGATAATGGCTGCCCCGCCGGCGAGGGCGCAGGAAGCAGCTCAGCAAAATCCACCGAAGAACTCAAAAGCCATCGGCAAGAACAGTCTCGAAGAAGTGGTGGTCACGGCGCGCCGACGATCGGAATCTTTGCAGGAGACACCGATCGCAGTGACCGCGTTGTCAGGGCAGGATCTGCAGGACCGCGGCATCATTAATGTCAAAGAGCTGACCAAGAGCGTCCCCAGTCTGGAAATTACCGAGAGCGTCGCCAACCTGATTTATATCCGCGGTATCGGCCAGCGCACCGCGTTCGCGCGGGTTGATCCGACGGTGGGCGTGTATCTGGATAATATCTTTCTGCCGCGCGCTGACGGTCAATTACTTGACACGGTTGATGTGGAAAATATTCAGGTGTTGCGGGGCCCGCAGGGCACTTTGTTTGGTAAGAACACCACCGGCGGGGCCATGGTGATGACGCTGACCAAGCCCGGAGAAGATTTTGAGGCTTATATGTCAGGTTCGCTCGGCAATTACCAGCGTCGCAGTGCGAAGGGCGCGGTCAATGTGCCGCTGACTGACTCAATCTACAGTCGCTTCTCCTTTAACTACATCAAGGATGACGGTTTCTTTGAAGATGTCAGCAATGATGACAAGGGCATG
>JBFJYC010000012.1:0-24261 GCA_041622815.1 Spongiibacteraceae bacterium
ATACCCTGACCGGTAAACAGTTCACCCACAAAATTGCCGACATGGCCGACACCGATATCTTTGGCATCGAGTTTGGTTTCGGCGAGTGCGGTTTGCACGCTATCGGCGAACAGCTCGAACATGCCGAAACCTTCACGGGTCCAGTTGCGGCCGAAGTCGGTTTGCGCGCCGCCGAGAATATATACATCAGTCATATCAGATCGCCGATTCAGGTGCCCAGCAGGCATGGGTGCCGCTGCAGATACGGTGCGGCAGAATAATCTGACAGACCGGACCGGCGGCAATGTTTTTAGCGTCCAGCAGAATACATTCGGAGCGATCGTTTTTCATGTCGGTGATAAAGCTCACCAGATAACCGTCGTCTTCATCTTTGGCGCCAACACGCGGCACAAAGGGCGCTTCTGAACCGTAGCGGTCTTCGCCGAATTCGTAGCGGCTATGGCTGCCGGTCTCCAGATCATGTTTGACCAGACCGGTGAACAAAAACCAGCCCGGTTTCATCAGCGTGCTATAGGCATAGCGGTGCTTGCGGCCGGCGTACTGCTGATTGATGGTGCCGAATTCGACCGGCTCATCGTTATAAATGCATTCTTCCCGGGTGCTGCCGTCTTTGAGATTGAAATACCAGCGGTGCAGCTGCGGCCTGACTTGATGCATATCGAGGAAGGCGAGCAGGTCGCGGTATCTTTCCGGCCCGTGATTGATCGGCCCCGGCATCGGATTGTTTTCAAAATAGCCCTCCAATACCAGCTCGTCACCGTCTTCATAGGCGTTGTTGAAGTGCAGTACGTAGGTCGGGTCCGCGTCAAACCAGCGCACGTCTTCCGGATTACCGTAGCGCGGTAGCACCGCAAAGCGGCTGGGTATGCCCTCGTGCATCATCGGCAGGTGAATGTTCTGCTTGAGTAATTCTGCGTTCCAGAACATCGGGAAGTCGCAGAGGATGCTGTAGTTTTCCGAGAACGCCATATCGTGGGGCAGGCGCGGTCCGGGCAGTTCGACCGGAATATAGTGTTTGAGTTTGTTGTCGGCGCCGACCACGCCGTAGTGCATATAGGGGGCGTGTTTGGAGTAGTTAAAAAATAATAATTCGCCGCTGCGTTCGTCCACCTTCGGGTGTGCGGAAATTCCGTCTATCGGTGTCCATGACTCGATGCCGAGCTGATCCAGCGTCACCGGGTCGAGGCGGTAACCTTCGCCGCATTGCCAGAATGTCGATAAGGCCTTGCCGGCGTGGACCACCACATCGGTGGAGGAGCTGTCTTTGATAAATTCGTTGGTGCAGCGTCCCGGCCGCAGTGTGCGCTCGGTTCTGCCGGCCATGCCGACCCACAGCGGACCGCCGGCTTCGGCCTCGGCCGTAAAGCCGCGGGTACGCACGAAACGGTTGCGGTAGCTCGCTTTGCCGTCGGCAAAATGCATCATATGCAGCATACCGTCGCCGTCGAAGGGGTGATATTTGCCGATGCTGTTGTGCACCGGGTTTTCGGTATTGCGCAGATAGACCCCGGCGATGTCCTTGGGAATGCTGCCGATGACTTCCATGTCGTCCGCATTGAACTCATTAAAGTTTGGCGTCCAGGCGCCGTGCAGATAGGGATGATCGTCGTCATCCAGTGTCGCGTTAACGGTATTGACCAGCGTTGTTGGCATCACTTAACTCTCAAACAGATTTGGGTGGCATCGGAACCAGTACCGAGGTACTGGCTTTGTAGGCTTCGTAGTCGGTCTGGCCGCCCCATTTTTCGTCGGCGCGCTTTTCCAGCAGCGGTACGCCGCTGATTTTGGTGAGCAGGATGGTGACGAACACCGGCGAGATCAGAGCTACATACTGCCAGCCCTGCAATACCGGGAAGGCAATCAGGGTGACGCCGATCCAGAGCACGATTTCACCGAAGTAGTTGGGGTGTCGCGACCAACGCCACAAGCCGATATTGATAAAGCGGCCGGCGTTGTCGGGGTTGGTGTTAAAGGCACTTTTCTGGGCATCGGAAATGACTTCCAGCATAAAGCCGATCAGCCAGACCACAGTACCGACGGCCGCGAACATACCGG
Source organism: Spongiibacteraceae bacterium (assembly GCA_041622815.1). Taxonomy (GTDB): domain Bacteria; phylum Pseudomonadota; class Gammaproteobacteria; order Pseudomonadales; family Spongiibacteraceae; genus JBFJYC01. The sequence goes on from JBFJYC010000012.1 coordinate 2,056, forward strand.
GCTCGCTGACGGTGGCGCTGGTCATTGCGGTCAGTGCAGCGGCGAGGGTCAGGAATACCCACAGTCCCTGCAGCGTCCAGGTCACCAGAAACCGCGGCCAGAATACCTTGATCTTGTCGAAGCGGGCGTCTTTACCGGCGCGTTTGATGCGTTGGAACAGGAACGGTCCGAGCCGCGCCGCCCAGATAAAGACCAGTGCGGCAATCAGCAATGAGCGGGAATCGAAACCCTCGGTCAGGGTGCTGGTGCCGGTCAGCAGCGCCAGCGCGATCACGGCGAGATAGGTGAGGCTGCCGGTTAAGTCGTAGTAGTGCTCGGTCTGAAAAATATACGAGGGAATGAAGATCAGCCACTGCACCACGAAGGCCAGTACCGCGCACAAGACAATGACCGGATAGCCGGCATAGCTCAGTCCGCCCTGTGCGCCGGCGAGGGCGACCAGCCCGGCGATCACAACGGTGACCAGACAAATGGCCAATGGCATAAGTGTTTTCTTCATGGGAGCTCCGCGCTGTAGTGAATCGGATCGGCGGCCAGCAACAACACCAGTGCACGGGAAAGTTCCCGGTGCAGGGAGTCATCTTCGGCCATGGTGAGGGTCGCCGGGTTGTTGTAGCCCTGCGAGATAATAATCATTGCCCGTGCCAGCGAGTCGGCATCGCTACGCCGGAACAGGTTTGCGGCCTGACCGAGGCGGATAAACCGCGCGCAGCAGGCGATGGTGTCTGTTTCACAGCGCCGGTAGATACGCTGAATTGCGGCGGCGGACTGCAATTTTGATTGCGCGACGCCGAACAACACATGGTTGTTGCGGAAAAACCGGGCGCAGCCGATAACCCAGGCCCGGGCGAAGGCCGGCAGGCCGTGTTCCAGCACATAATCGATTTTCAGGCCGGCATCGGCGTAGGCGAGCAATTCGTCCAGCAGCGATTCAAAGGCGGCGTCGAAGGCGGCGTCTTTGGAGTCAAAGTGGTTAAAAAAGGTGGCGGGTGAGCTGCCGGCCTTGCGCGCAGCGACTTCAGCAGTGAAGCTGCCGCTGTCCTCGATTTCCGCGCGGACCGCGGAAATCAGGCTGTTGCGGGTGCGTTCCCGTTTACCGGCCAGCGGCTGCATGATGCTTTTCCTGAGTTCGGCTTGGGCGGCAGCAGGTAAATATACCTAGATGCGGCCATTTGTGGTCACGATATCAATAAATGCGATAAAAAAATAGAGTAAGGCACTAAATTTGTATTTTTCCTGATGTGGGTGATGATCCGTTGTATCGGAGCCCGCGTACAAGTAACCGAATCCCGGGCAGTGACAGAGGAAGTAAACAGGCAATGGCCGAATTAGACGCCGCAGCAAAAGAGCGCAACCGCAAGCTGACATCATTGATGCAGCGGGTGGCAGACAACCGTGACGAACGCGCGCTGGGTGAGCTGTTCGACCACTTTGTGCCGCTGTTGCGGGCCTACAGTCTGTCGCAGCAGCCCGGTGCGATGCTGGTCGCAGATGAGTTGGCGCAGGAAGTGATGATTCGGGTATGGGAAAAAGCTCATACCTATAAATCGGAAAAAGCCGCAGTCAGCACCTGGGTGTTTACGCTGGCAAGAAACTACCGGATTGATCAGATTCGCAAGAACGCGCGCTTTATGACCAATATTGATCCGGAGTCGATCTGGGAAGATATGTCGGCGCCGGAAGATGAAAACCCGTTTGAGTTGGCGCAGCGTTCGCGTGCCGAGGACAAAGTGCGGGAAGGATTGGAGCAGTTGCCCCACGAGCAGCGACAGGTGCTGGCGCGGGTCTATCTGCAGGGCAAGAGTCACAGTGAAGCGGCCGAGGAATTGGGGCTGCCGCTGGGAACAGTGAAATCGCGGGTACGGCTCGCGTTACAGAAGATGGAATTACTAGTTGAGAGGCAACAGTTGTGAAAAGTAACAAGACGATGGCTAATTATCATCCCGCCGCAGAGCAGCTCACTGCCTGGTCGGCCGGCTCACTGCCGTTGAGTGATGCGCTGTGTATTACCGCGCACATGGAGAACTGCAAAATCTGCCGCAACAGCGTGCAGCGCCTGAATCAGGTGGGCGGTGATTTACTCGAGTCGCAGGCGCCGGCACCGGCTTCCGCAGCCTTGCGCGAGCAGATGTTTAAACGCCTGCATGAAAAACAAGCTGAACCTGCGGTTGTGCAGCCGGAAAGCACGCATACCGAAAGCGCCAACGCACCGGAGTGGCTGCCGAAGTGCCTGCAGCAGTTCGGTATTGAAAATGTTGATGCGCTGCCCTGGCAAAAACAGTCAGGCTCGATCAGCACCTATCAGCTGGCCCGCGACGGCAACAAGCGTGTCGAGCTTTTACGCATCAAGCCCGGCGGCAGTCTGTCGAAGCACACCCATATCGGTGAAGAGACGACGCTGATTCTCACCGGCAGCTTTTCGGATGAGCAGGGCGTGTACCGCGCCGGTGACTTTATGCAGCTCGATGAGCGGCATCAGCACTCCACGCAAGCGACCAGCGATTGCGAATGCATTTGTCTGACCGTGCAGGAAGGCCCGGTGCAATTTACCGGACCGTTTATGCGGCTGCTGAATCCTTACCTGAAGTGGCGGTTTAACGCGGCTGCCTGAGCAGCAGCGATCCACCGCCGCGCAAGCTTCAGTGGCGCGTTCTGAGGTGATGATCCCAGTATTGCCAGAGTGTGCCGGCGTAATCGTTCAGGTCCGGCACGGTAATGCCGCTACCGGCGAGCGCGCGTTCAGTTGCACTGGCATCGTAGCGGGTGTCCCATTGCACAATTGTCAGCACGTCAGCAGGAATATTCATCAGCGCGAATAGCTTATGACCGGCGCGCTGTACCAGGCCCACCGACAACAGTTTTTTGAACAGGCCTTCTGCGGGATCCAGTTTTTTAGTTTCGCTTAGGGTCGCACCACCGGCGACACGGGCAAACAGGTTGGTGAGTTCGGTGACGTCGTACTGTTTCGGGTTGACGAGATGGAAGCAGTCACCATCGAGATCCGGCTGATGGGCGATGTGATCCAGCGCATCGACAACATAGTCGACCGGTACCAGATTCATTCCGCCTGCAGCGACACCGGGCAGGGGCAGCCAGCGGGGCAGGCTGCCGAGCCGCCTGACCACAGGGAAGCTGTAGTAGGGGCCGTCGATCTTGTCGATCTCTCCGGTTTTAGAATGGCCGACGATGCCACTGGGACGGTAAATACGGTAGGGCACGCGGCACTCGGCGCGCACCACGGCTTCAGATTCATGTTTGGTGCGGAAATAGGCGTTGACCAGATTCTCCGCCTCTTCAAACATATCCTCGCGGAAGGTGCCGGGATAGAGCCCGGACACAGAGACCGAGCTGATGTGTTGGAAGCAGCGGGCTTGCAAAGCTGAGGCACATTCCAGTGCGTGACGGGTGCCGTCAATATTAGCCGCTGCCTGTGACGCCTCGTCGGCTTTCAGGTCATAGACCGCGGCGACATGAAAGAAATGATCGATCTTACCCGCAAGTGCCGCACTGTCTGCGTCGCTGAGGCCCAGATTGGCTGCGGTCAGATCACCGGCCACCGGAATCAACTGCCCCTGAGTTGCACCAATCTTTTGCTTTAGCTGCCCGATCTTGTGCATCGATGCGGGCCGGGTCAGCACATAGACGTGGCCGCCGCGGTTGAGTAGCTTTTCCAGCAGGAAGCGGCCGACGAAGCCGGTGCCGCCGGTAACGAAATAGTTCATAGTCAGCTCCGGTATTCAGTAATTAAAGATCAGGTCGATGCCATAGCTGCGCGGCTCGCCCCAGATCACCGCGCGGTCTGCATGGGGCAGATTGTCGATGGCGTTGATCACATATTCGGTGTCGGCGAGGTTTTTGCCCCATAACGCTGCCGTAAGCTGGCCGCCGAACAGCGACATATCGTAAAGCCCGATCCGTGCGTTGAATAAATCGTAGTCATCCAGATAAACCTTTTTTGCTGTCGCTGTGCGGTTTGATCCGTTGCGATCATCCATGTAGTTGTAGCTCAGATTCAGACCCAGACGTCCCCAGTCCCAGTTGGCGATGGTCCAGTCGGCGGCCGCTGTGTAGGAGTGCTGTGGTGATGCGCTGAAGGTAAACGTATCGGTGACATCGGCGCCGGTGTCGGGGTCGGTCGCCTCGGTGACCAGTGCATCGAGATAGGCGTAGTTGAACATCAGCATCAGGCCTTCAGCGGCGACGAAGGTGATATCCATTTCAAAGCCACTCATCTCCGCTTCACCGGCGTTCACCACTTGCGTATCGGCAATCGAGCTCCCGATCAGGAAGTTAAGCTGAATATCGGTGTAATCGCTGACAAAGACATCGGCGTTGATGCGCAGCCTGCGCTCGAACAGCTCGCTCTTGATGCCGAGCTCCCAGGAGGACACTTTCTCCTCGCTGAAGCCGGCTTCGAAACGCGCCTGATCAGGGTCGCGGGTGTTGTAGCCGCCACTCTTGTAGGCTTCGACAAATTTGCCGTAAACGTTGATATTGTCAGTGAGGTCAAACTCGGCGATAAATTCAAAAGAGTCGTCGGCGAAATCAGCTTTAGCGCTCGAGGTATAGCCGGAAGTGGGCAGTGGTGTCCGTGATGCGCCTACTTGGGCACCATTGCTGTTCAGGCGGGTTGTCGATTCGATAAAACTTTCCTGTGCCGCATCTTTGAAAGCTTCGCGCTTGTCCTCTGAGTGACGCGCGCCGAGCGTGAGGCGAAAGCGGTCGTCCAACACCGGCAGGGTCCAGGTCGCGCGGGCGAATACTGCCCAGGCCTCGTTTTCAATTTCAAAAAACTGGCTGTTCAGATTCGTCAGTACCGCTGTTGTGGTTGTTGTAGGCGTACTGTTCACAATGCCGAGCGGGCCGGTGAATTGGTGATGCAGCGGCGCATTATCCTCGGTTGCCGATTCTTCAAAGTAGTAAAGCCCGGCGATGTATTCCACGCGGTTGTCAAAAAAACCGCCGCTTAGCTGAAGTTCGTGCGAGCTCTGTTCCTGCTCGAGTACACGAATCACGCCGGGTAGAAAAACGCTGCCGTCACGGCTGGTGTAATCGCCGTTATCGATCCGGTAGTCCGGATTACCGCTGGCGGGCAGGTCTGAAAAACTGCCGTCCTCGAGATCGCGCCATGCATAGATATATTTGAGCTGGCTTGCCTCACCGAAATCCCAGGCCGCGGTCAGGCTGTAACCGCTGATGTTGCTGAACGAGGGTTTGAGCGGCACCGGTGATGTCATTTCGCTGACGCGTCTGTCGGTAAACGTGTAATAGGTTTGCGAGTTCGCAGCGAGTTGCGCCTGAATAGCTTCGCCGGCGTTTGCAGGGTTCTGGTTTACTGTCGCCGGCACAACCCCTTGATAGGCGTAATTGAAATACTCCAGCTCCGCTTTGTCGTAGGCGAAGTCGAGGCGCAGCCGGTCGGATACGTCCCAGCCGGCGTCGAGGCGCCAGCCTTCGGTTTCCTTATCACCGTAGTCACCGCCGGCGCCGGCGTTGTCAATAAAGCCGTCGCGGTCGGATATCAGATACGCCAGTTTTATGGCGGCGGTTTCGGTGACCGGCAGGTTCAATGAAGTTTTCGAGCTGAACAGGCCGCGGTTGCCGATGGTCAGTTTTTCGCTGAACTCCAGGGCGTCTGCCGAGGGCCGTTTGGTGACCAGGTTGATGGCACCACCGGTCGAATTGCGCCCGTAAAGCGTACCCTGCGGTCCGCGCAGTACTTCGATACGGGCGAGGTCGGCGATATCGAGGGACAAACCACTGGAGCGGGCGATATAGGCGCCGTCGGCGTAGACACCCACAGGCGGATCCTGGGTCAGCTGCGCGTCGATCAGGCCGATGCCGCGGATAAAAATCCGCAGTGTTGAATTGTTGATCGGGAACGGCTCAATGGTCAGACTCGGCACACTGGAGCCGATGTCGGCGAGACTGCTGATACCGTCTTTCTCAAGTTGCTCCTCACCGAACGCCGTCAGCGATATGGGTGTGTCCTGCAGCGATTCAGCTTTTTTTTGCGCGGTTACGACCACCTCTTCCAGGGCGAGGTTGTTGGCCTGCACCGGTAGCGATGCACCGGCGATTAAGGCGATGATGGCCGAGCGGCTTGCCGGCAGCGAAAATACATTGAATTTCATTTGGATAAATTCTCTTGTTGTTCTGCAGAAAGGCGCAGTTGAAAGATGCATAGCGCGACGACGGCAAAATCGATTGCGGTATGCAAGTAGCTGAAAGGCGTGACGTCCTGCGTGAATATGCGGTAGGTAGCGCCGATACCGAATAGCAGCGGCAGTGTGATACCGATCCATGTCGCCCAGCGTTTGCCGGTCAGTAGCAGCGCACCCACCACCAGAAAAGTCATGCCGGCGAGGGAAGACCGGACCAGATCCGGATCGTCGGTACCGTAGATAAGTAGTTGCGCCGGGTGGCTGAGGCCCGAGTAGAGCATCAGGCAGGCGGCAATTTTTTGTGGTGACATTGATCAGTCCTCGTGGGGTTGATAGTTAACAAAAATCGGTGACGACCAGGCCCGTTCCTGCACCGGTGCCAGGCAGTCATCATTAAAGTCGGTACGGAAGTCGCCGAAGCAGGGTCGCGTATTGCCGTCGGCATCGACCGGCAACGGCTCACCGTTAATAGCCGGCGTGGCTTCCTGTAAGGCGCGCACGTAATAAAGCGAGTCGCGGCTGAATTCCGGGTCGCTGAATTCCACCGTGCAGCCCTGCGCTTCGTTGTTGCATTCGAGACGGCGCCAGGGATCTTCGATCAGCGGCGCAACCGGTTCACCGGGGCGCTGTTGTGGCCTGATTCTGATGACCTCGATGTGCGTGACCCGATGGCGCGCATCACCCGGGTTGTAGCACTCGCCGGCGCAGAGGTAGTCGAGCCGCTCTTTGTCGAGTGCGCTGCGCGAGGCATCCGGGCAGCCGGGTTGCTGGACAAAATCACCGGCGGCGCGGACGCGGAAGCGCGGCGCTGTGCTCATCGCGACTTCAGAACCCATCGGCTGCGCGCCGGCACCCGCATTCAGTACATCAAACCACAGCAACATGCGCGGACCGCTGGTGCCGTAGGCGCGACGGTTTTTGAGTGCCTGCCAGATGTCTTCGCGGCGGCGGCTGTCACTGTGCACCGCCAGAATGCCACCGGGGTAGCTGAAGCTGCCGGAGCGGAAATCGGGGATGCCGTTGCTGATGTCGACGGCCTGTGGCCGTTGCGGGTCATCCATCGCCGGTGTCGCCATGTTCAGGAAAAATTCTGAGCGCATGCCGGTGGCGAAGGTCATTTTGCGGCGTTCGTACTGTTTATAGCCGGTACCGGGCCGGGCGGTGTGGTCATCGGTTGAGGCAATAAATCCGAACTTGAAGCGCAGCGGGCGGCCATCTTCGCCGGGTTCTTCAAAGTTGGAGATCGCCATCGCATATTGCGAAGAGGACTTGGGTCGCAGATTCAGTGCCGGCTTGAAACAATCGGTACATTGGCCGCAGTTGCCCCAGGCTTCGACCGGCGCATCCGGAAATACCAGTTGCGGATAGGGACCGGCACGCGCGGCTTTGTTGCGCGCATCTGCAACCCGCGCTTCACAGACCGCATCGCTGAGGCCGTCACAGCGCTGGCGCATGATTTCCCCCGCCTGCCAGCAACAGGGCGTGAAACCTGCCGACGGCGCCGGGCAAATCAAACCGCCGCTCTCGTCACGCGCGACATGAGTCCAGTCGCGGTACTCCTCGCTGTTGCCGTGGCCGGACATAATCTCCAGCAGTAGCTGGTCTTTGTCGTGTTGCCGGCTGGTCAGCTGCTTGTCCCAGCTCGCTTCGGTCGGTGTGTACAGGCCCCAGGTATTGCCGTGGGGAATCACAATATTGTCGAAGCCCCAGCTGTCGAGTTTGCGGAACAGATCTTCGGGCTTTGCCGCGACTTCGTTGCAATAGCCGTCAATCGCCGGCCCGTCTTTATCGGCAGGGCAGTCGGGAATACTGTCGATGCGGTCAAGCAGCCAGCCGAGGTCCGCGTAGCGGGCCCAGTTGAGCGGGTCGAGAAATTTGAGATTGACCATTTTGCGCGTGGTGTCGAGGTTGCCGACGGTGCTGCCGCGGGGCCGCGCGGTGATCGGCCGCGATGGCAGTTCACTATCTGCGGTGCCGGGAAAGATCACATTTTTATGGCCCCAATGGTTGGCGGCTTCGGTGCCGACCTGAGTCCATTCCCAGCCGGCGAAGGCCACCAGATCGGGAAACTGCGGGTCGGTGAGCGCGTTGCAGTCGCGCACCGCCTGTTTGGTGATCTGCCAGTGCTCCGGCGTCAGGTTCTCGGCGTGATCGTTGTAGCTGAAAAAATCCAGCGCCGCGCAGTGGCGGGCAAAGTCACAGGCATCGGCCGGCGGGTGGAATCCCTGCTGCGCCATCACCGGCAGCTCCATCGCCATACCGTCGATGGAGTAGGTGGTGTGGACATGCAAATCGCCGAACAGAATACGGCTGTTGGACGCGGGCGCGGCGGCATCCGTCGGTAGCGCCGGCGCAGATCTCGCCCGATCCGTCGCCATGACCTCCGCCTTGCTGCGCGCCGGACCGCTGATCTGGCCGGCGGGCTGATCGCTGCCGCAACTACTCAGCAGCAGGGCCAGACAGAGTGCGGCACTAGTGGCGGTGCCGGTGTGCTGCCGGTGATGCTGTATCAATGCAGTCTGTGTATTCACGCGATCTCCGCCGGTTAATTTTCAGGCTGTAGCATCGCGGTTGCGGTGGCGCGATGCCAGCGGGTATGAAAGGTATGAAAAACCGCAACTCCTTGAATTTAAATAATTTATATTTTTACGGCCGGACTGATCGTGGTATGACGTTTCAATCGTAAAACGTAACGACCTCGCGGTGGTCGGCACGCTCTGTGCGGCAGCGATTGGCCGGATGTTGCGGATCGGCAAAGCCAAACGAGATGCCGAACAGCAATTTCTGGGTCGCTTCGATACCGAGTTGCGCGCGCACCAGTCCGGCGTGGAAACTGAGCGCGGTTTGCGGGCAGGACGCAAGCCCGTTGGCGGACAGCGCCAGCATCAGAGTCTGTGCATACATGCCGAGATCGGCGGCCTCGCGGATTCCGAAATTTTCCGGCAGAAAAAAGAAAGCGGCGTGGGGCGCGTCAAAGAAGCGGAAGTTGCGCATAAAGGCAGCATTTCTTCCCGCTTTGTCTTCACGTGCGATACCCATCGCCGAATAGAGCGCACTGGCGGAGCGGTGTTGCCGGGTTTTGAATTCGCCGGCGTAGACACCGTCATAGTAGAAATCCATATCCATTTCGCCGCGATTCATGGCGTCGCTGATTTGTTGCGCGAGCTGCGCGCGGCGGTCACCGGAAACAACCGCAACCTGCCACGGCTGTGTGTTGCAATTTGACGGCGCGCGCTGGGCAAGCTGAAAAATGCTATCCAGCAAGTCCCGGTCGACCGGCTGCGGCAGGAAGGCGCGGCTTGAGTGGCGGTTGCTGACCAAATCGGCGAATGCCGCCGCTGCTGTGGTGTCGTTCATCGTGGTTACCGTTTCCATAGGAATGCTTATGCAGAGGCTGCCGAGGCTTCCAGAAAGGTAGCGATAAACCAGGACAGCACGTTGTACCACCAGGATTTCAGCCGCAGTAGCCAGGGCGGGTTATTGCGCAGCTCATGATCCTGATGCGCTTTGTCGAGCAGGTAGTTTTGAATATCCGCCACATCCTGCCGGTTGAGCACGTCCGCAAATTTCGGCATACCCATGCTCTGGTAGATACCGTCATAGACAATTTTGTCGAAAAACTCATAGGTGTGCGGCTGCATCCGCCGCAGGTCGGGCAGGGTGCCGCCACTGATCGCGCCGACGCCGTGACAATAGGAGCAATTTTCTGCATAGCGCAGGCTGCCGCGGGCGATGCTGTCGTCATCGACGCCGGCGCGCGCCGGTGGCACCGGTATGGCCGCCGGTTCCGGCAATGGCGGTAGTGTGTGGGTGCCACCGAGTTTGTAGGTCAGGAAGCGACTCACCGCGGCGCCCTGCGGCGGCTTTACACCGGACATTAAACCGAAGGCACCGCCACCGCCGACGCCTACCGTAATGTATTGCTCGCCGTCGATTTCATAGCTGACCGGTGCCGCCAGTACCGGCGACTGGGTGTGTGATTCCCACAATATGCGACCGCTCTCTGCGGCATAGGCGACGAAACGCCGGTCACCATTGCCCTGAAATACCAGATCTCCGGCGGTGGAGAGAATGCCGCCGTTCCACGCCGTTGGCAGCTGTACCTGCCAGGCCGTGGTTTGTTTCTCAACATCCCAGGCGAGCAGAAAGCCCTGCGAAATCCGCTTTGAAATAGCCTGATGCAGCAGCTCATTGCCCGGCGGAACCAGACTGCGGTCGGTACCATGATTGCGCCAGCCGGGTTTGAATTCGAAGTTGTCCGGCTCCACATATACGAAAGGCGCCTCCATCTTCGGGATGTACATCAGTTTGCGGTCGGGGTTGTATGCCATCGGCTGCCAGTTATGGGCACCGCCACCGCCCGGTTTGACGGTTGCGCTGCCACCGGCATAGTCCTGACCGGGATTTTCAACCGGCCGGCCGGTCGTCAGGTCGTAGTGGCTGGCCCAGGTCACGTCGGCAAAGGGCTCGGCGGAGATCAGCTTGCCGGTGACGCGGTCTATGATCATGAAGAAGCCGCTTTTCGGCGCTTGCATCAGCACCTTGCGGGTTTGCCCCTGCCATTGGATGTCCGCCAACACCATATGTTGCGTCGCGGTGTAGTCCCAGCTTTCCGACGGCACCACCTGGTAGTGCCAGACGTATTCGCCGCTATCGGGGCGGACCGCGACGATCGAAGTCAGAAACAGATTATCGCCGCCGCCGGGGCTGCGAATGCGTCGGTTCCAGGGCGAACCGTTACCGACACCGATATACATCAGATCGAGTTCGGCGTCGTAGGCCATGTGATCCCAGACAGTGCCGCCACCGCCAAACCGCCACCATTCGCCGTTCCAGGTTTTGGCGGCCATACGCATCGCTTCGCTTTCGAAGCCCTTATCCGGGTTGCCGGGTACGGTATAGAAACGCCACAGTTGCTCGCCGCTGGTGGCATCGTAGGCCGTGATATAACCGCGCACGCCGTATTCGGCACCGCCGTTACCGATCACGACTTTACCTTTCACGATCCGGGGGGCGCCGGTAATCGTGTATGGCTTGCTCTGATCGACGGTGACCACCTCCCACACCGGTTCACCGTTGGCCGCATCGATTGCGATCAGCCGTCCGTCCAGTGTCCCGACATAAACCTTACCCTCCCAAACCGCGACGCCGCGATTGACGACATCACAGCAGGCGGTGCCGGCCATCGCGCGCGGCACAGCAGGATCAAATTCCCACAGTTTTTTGCCGCTGCGGGCATCCAGTGCGTACACCACACTCCAGGTGCCGGTCAGATACATCACACCGTCAACGACAATCGGCGTCGCCTCGAGGGCGCGGTCGGTGTGATCGTCAAACGACCATGCCAGTGCCAGTCTGTCGACGCTGTTTTTGTTGATTTGTGTCAGCGGGCTGTGGCGCTGCTCGGCATAGTCACGGCCGTGCAACAACCAGTTGCCGCGGTCGCTGCCGGCCGCGACCGCACGGGCATGGTCTATAGCGCCGGCTGCAGCTGCCGGCAGGGCGAGTAAAAACTGAAGCGTAAGAAGTGAGGCGAATAGACGGATGGGCATCAGAAATTCTCCAGTGCTTGTAATATTGCCGCCGCAACCTGCGCCGGTTGTTCCGGCAGCAGTGCGTGGCCGGCATCGGGTACATCGATCAGGGTGACCCGGCCGGACAGGCGTTGTTTGAGTGCAGCACCACCGGCGGCGGCCGCGGCGTCCGCGGCGGGCTGCAAAATCAGCATCGGCGCCTGTCCGCCATCTTGCCAGCCATCGTTGACGGCGGCGGCGGTCGCGGCAGCCTGTGCCAGACCGGCGCGCGGATACCAACCATCGAGCCAGTGCTGCGGCACCGGATTGCGGGGCGCGAAAAAGGCGTGCTGAATCGCCGCGCTGCGCGTCGCGGCCGGGAAAATACGGAACACCGCTTTGCTGATGGAGGCACTCACTTCGGGCGGTGTCGGCACCTCGCCGCCGGCGGCGAGCAAAATCAAGCCGCGGCTGCGCTCAGGGTAGCGATGGGCAAAGCTGCGCGCGATGCGATTGCCCCAGGCGTGGCCGATGATCGCCAGCGGTCGCTCGATGCCTTCGGCATCGAGGACCCGTTTCAGATCGCCGGCATAGTCCGCATAACCTAGCCGGAGGCCGGCGGGTGCGCTGCGGCCAACGCCGCGGGCATGCATGGCAATGCTGCGGTAGCCGGCGTCATTGAGTGCGGCGATGAGCTCGTTGAAGTCCGCAACCGAGCGCGCGTAGCTGGCCAGTAAAACAACCGTCCCCCGCGCGGGGTCGCTATTGCGGGCTTCGCTGACGAAATACTCGATACGGATGTCGCCGGTTGAAACCATTCTGGCGTCGCCGGTCGCGGCCCGCGCCGGCCGGTCCCGCAACGCCAGCGCGATCACGCAGCTGACCAGCAGAAACAGAAGTGTTGCTGCGATCAGCAATTTTTTAGCGGTTGTTGCAGCCACTGCGATGCTCCCGGGGAAACCTGCCGCTAAATTTCGTCGAATTAGCGCGCCTTAGCCAGCGCTTATGAAAGGCATTAAACCGTTTTTCCGTTGAATAGTTTTTTCCGGTACTGGGTGGGTGTCTCACCGGTGGCTTTTTTGAAGTGGCCGTTGAAGACATTCTGGCTATTAAACCCCGAGCTGAGTGCGACATCGCTGACACTCATATCAGGCTGCGATTCGAGCAGCTCACGGGCAGCCTGCAGACGGTAACTATTGATGAACTCAAAGAAGTTCTGACCGGCGCGGCGATTGATGGTCTGGCTGAGGTAGTTTGGCAGGGTATTAATCTGGGCTGCCAGATCAGCCAGCTTGACGCCCGCTTGCAGGTAGGGGCGCTGTGCTTTGATATGCTGCTGCAGTTTCTGCCAGATGCGGTCGATATGGGCTTCGTCGAGTGCGGATTTCTCGTATTTGATTTTTTCGGGTGAGCTTTCGGTCAGCGCGCTGCTGTCCTCTGCTACCGGCGCTTGGGGGGGCGCTTGCGGCGCCGTCGAACCGCGTTGTCCCTGATCAAAAATAGCGGGTTGGCGCAGCCCCATAATGCCGATATAACAGATCATCAGCACGCTGAGGGCGGTGGAGGCCGCGACCCGGGGGCCGAGTTCCCAACCGGTCAGCGCCCGGATCAGTTCGACCGGCCCGTTAATCATCGCCGCCAGCAGGCAAAAGGCGACCAGCGCACGCAACCAGTTGAGATTGATCAGTTCAAGCGCAGAAAATTGTTCGCGGATCCGGGCGCGGTGACGTTTCAGCTGCCGCCAGGCGAGGGCGCTGTAGATAAACAGTGAGATATATACCGGTACCGTCGCCAGACTGGCGATCCTTGCGGCCTGTTCGGGCAGGTTTTCAAAGCTGCCGTAACTGGTGAGATCGGCGTCGATGAACAGGCCGCCGGGCCAGAGTACCAGCGCGGCAGCGACCACCGGCGTGAAATGCCACAACGATTGCAGGCGCAGGCGGTAATGCTGATCGACGAGCAGGCGCACGTAAAAATACAGCAGCGGACCGTAGCAGTAACTCAGATGCAGTAGCTGGAAAATACGCGGATCGGTCGCCGGGTCCGGATTGTAGGTCAGCGACAGCACCACCAAGCGCAGCGCCTGCACCACCAGAAAAACAGCCAGTATCCGGTTGGCGATGCGGTGACCATAGCGTAGCGGCAGGATGGCGACGGCGAGAATAAACCCCTGAGCCGCACCGAGCTGCGCTATCGTTGCAAGTATCTCCATCGCCGGCATTGTAGCGGGTATAGCGCCGCCTTTTCATACCTTTCACATCCGCTATCACCGGCCTGATGAATTGTGCAGAATCCCCTTCTTAATTCACTGTTGCGCAACCACGGATTGTTATGACGAGACGAGGCCTATTCGTCGCAATTGCTGCTCTCGTGCTGACTGCAATCCTGTTTTCAGTATGGGAATCGTCGGCGGGGTTGCGGGCGCCGCTGCTGGACGCTTTGCAGGCGCAGGGCGCCACGGTTTATCGTCCCGGGCTGATGTCGGGTAAGGATTGTCGCGGTTCCGATGATCCGCTGTGCAGCAATTTCGCCAATACCGCCGTCATATATCTCGGTGCTATCGTGCCCTGTGCCGGTGAATGCGCGGCCATCAGTGAGCGTCCGATCGGCATTCTCGACAGCGCGCTGACCTGGCAGATCGCGGAACACGAGGCGCTGGTGCTGTTCGGGCCGCCACCACCGAGCACAACCCATTTCGGTATTCAGGTCACGGCCTACGAGCGACACAAAGCGCATATCCCCCGGCTCGCCGGCTATCGCCGGCTGCAGCCCGGCGAGAAAATTCCGCCGGCCAGCGCGCCGGATCGCTATGTCGTTGACGCTGCCATTGGTGACACCTTCAACAACCACACGCTGAATTCTGCCCCGGATCCGTTTAATGAAGGCAGCGAGCTGTTTGCGCTGATCATCAGCGCCAACCGCAACGTTGAAACCAGAGTCCGGCAGGCGCTGAATGCGGCGGGTGTGACAGATGCCGCGATCAATACGCTCGCGCTGCCGGGTGATCATGTATTCGTCGGCAATGATATTCCCGATCGCGAAGCGGACAGCTTTCGCATGGTCGGGCGTATCGCCAGACCCTTTGAAGAAGCTGCGGTAAAACGCTACCTGCGACCGGGCACTTTGAAGCTATGGCGTGTTGCCTACGAAAAAAATTCAGTGCCCGCCGCGCCTTTCGCGGTGGCTGAACAACGTTCGCGATACAGCGGCCGGGCCGAACTCAACGGGCGCGCGGGGCGTGAATTTCTGCAATTTCAGAAGCATGTTAAACACCGTTTCGGCGAGCCGGACCGGATGATTCATTCCAGTGCCAGACAGTACGATGACCGCCACTGCATCGAGACCGGCAGCTACTGCTGGGGCAATAACAACGATGCACTCTATGTCGATATCAATGCGCCGGGCTCGGAGCAGCTGGCAAAGTTTGATCTGAGCGGGCCGGGCAGCAGGGTGATTATTCTGGGGGTGGATCATCAGCGGCTGCGGTATGCAGATTTCTGGAATTTCGCCTGGTTTGATCCGGAAAGCGGCGCCAGTTTGGGCAGCTTTGATTTTACCGATATTCAGCGCCGCCGCTTTGAGTTGCCGGCGGATGCGTCAGTCGGCAACAGCGCCTATTTTATTCAATTGCGCCGGCGCTGCGGGGCGGAAGACGCGCACTGCCTGTCGCTATCAGACCGGGGCGATGCTGTGCCTGAATTCAATCTTGTTAATCGCATCTATGTAAACCCGCAGACCGGCACCGGACCTGCAGCTGAAGAGCTGGTGCTGCCCGTGGTATTTGTTTACGACTGACTATCTATCGATCAAGGCCGTTCAAGGCTTTCCACAGAGACTAATAACATGTACGAAACACTGTTCCATTTACGCCGGCAGTTTGTATCCGGATCGCTCGAAGCCTTGCTGCGCTTTGCTGCCTACCGTCGCAAATCCGGGGACTTGAAACCGTCAGCTGCCGCGCCGTTGCCGGCAAACCCGACAACGCCGGAGGAGTTCAGGCCGCTGGAACCCGCCTGTTTTCAGAATCCGTATGCCTTTTACACCATGCTGCGCGGTGACTACCCGGTTTATCAGTTGCCCAATGGCATTTTCTGTATTTCCCGCTATGAAGATATCGTGGCGGTTAGCCGGGACCACGACACTTTTTCGTCCACCCATCAAGGCGCTATTGCCGGCTTGCGGCCGGGTGCAAGTATCGAAGCGGCCGGTGCCCGGCTCGCGGCCCTTGGCCGGTTGGGCGTAGTGCCCAGCGATGTTCTGGCCCTGTCCGACCCGCCCAAACATACCGATGAGCGCAAGACCGGCCACAAAGGCCTTAACGCGCGGTTTGTGAAGAGCCTCGAAGGTGAGGTGGAGGCGCTTTGCCGGTCGATGATGGACGAATTTATCGATCGCGGTGAGGTCGAGTTTATGAGTGAGTTTGCCTGGCGCCTGCCGATGCGGCTGATTATCCGGCTGCTGGGCTTTCCGGAAAGCGACTACGAGAAAATCAAAGACTGGTGTGTGCACGGCATCGCAACCCAAAGCGGCATTGCCAGTGCCGGTGAGCTTATGCAGAGCCGGGCCGAAATGATGAGGTTTTTTCGTTACTGCTGGGATCAATATCTGATCGCCAAGCGTGAAGCGCGCGATGATCTGACCGGCGTTTTTGTGCGGGCCGCCGCCAGCCCGGATAGCGGTATGGATGATCAGGTCGCCGTCAGCGCAATTCTGCAGCTGCTGCTGGCCGGCAGCGATTCCTCCGCCACCAGTATGGGTAACGCGTTGAAAATGTTAATCGAAAACCCGGAAGTAGAGGCTGAAGTCAGGGCCGATATGGAGAAGCTGCCCGCGTTTATCGAAGAGGTATTCCGGCTGGAAGCGGCTTTTCAGGGACATTTCCGCTGGGTAAAAACAGATACCGAACTGCACGGCGTTCACTTGCCCAAAGGCAGTCGTATATTTCTGATGTGGGCGGCGGGCAACCGTGACGACAGGGTATTCGACGATCCGGACAGGATCGACCTGAACCGCAAAAACGGAAAGAAGCATCTTACCTTCGGTCACGGGATTCATGCCTGCATCGGCCGTGAACTGGCCCGCACCGAGATCCGCATTGTGTTGCGGGAGTTCCTGCATCGTACCCGGAGTATCCGGCTCGCCGGTGACGCGCCGTTTCTCGCGTCGATGTTCGCACATACATTGGTGCAGCTGCCGATTGCGTTTGAGCTGTCTGCGGCCGCGGAATGATACATAAATCAACCGGTTGGTAGATTTTTGGTGGTTAGTAGCCGGTAAATCAGTGTAAATGACCTGAATTGATAGGTATTTAGCGCAGTCAGGCGGTGTGACTCGCGTATAATTTCAACCAGTTGGATGGTGTGGCCGATGTCATAAAGCCGCACTATCACGCGGCATAACAATAAATCCTGCGCCGAAGGAGTCAGCATGCTGGCGGAAACGATGGAACCAGAGACGCCCAAGGGCGAGCGCGGTCGTGAGCAGATCCTCGACAGTGCGATAAAAGTGTTCTCACAGCAGGGATTCGGTGGCGCCAGCCTGCGGGCGATTGCTCAGCATGCCGGTGTCAGCCATTCGATGATCAAGTATTACTTCGGCGGTAAAGAGCAGCTGTGGCGCGCGGCGGTAAGCTATCTGTTCGAACGCCAGCTGGAGGAATTGTTATCGGCTGCTGCCATTGACGATGGCGACACGGACCGCAATGCGGTTCCCCGCATGGTCGGCGAGCAGGCCATCCGCTATTACGCGCGGCACCCCGAACATGCGCGAATCGTGATGGAGGCGGCTATGGCGCCGGGCCCGCATCTCGACTGGGTTATCGAGCGGACCCGCAAAGTGCATCAGAAATTTCAGGAGCAGGTTATCGGTAGGTTCTCCGATTTTGATGAATCGAAAGACAGCACCGCAGTGGCAATCCACTACCTGTTCAAAGGTGCCTACCAGCTGATCTTTGCCTTAGAACACGAGATTCGCGGACTTTACGGTGTGGATGTGACCGACGAAGCTTTCGTCGACCAGTTTGTCGAACTGGCGCTGGGAATTCTGGCGCCGCAGCAGTATGCCCGCGAGGGCGGATCGCCGGGAACAAGCGTGGCGTCAGGCAGCGGCAAGTTACCGCAAATGCAGACCGTGCAAACCGATGCCGGTCTTGAATTGAGAATTTTAATACCCGGTCAGCGCTGATAGCTTCAATTCAGCCGTACTGATCGCTAATAAAACTAAACCGCGCCGCGGTATAACAGTAGAGGATGTTCATCATGCAATTCAGCTGGTCTGTGCCTTTCACCGTACTCGTTTTTGCCGCCAGTCAATTTGTCTACGCGCAGAATGCACTGGAAGAGGTTGTCGTCACCGCGCGTAAAAAGGAAGAAAACCTGCAGGAAATACCGGTAGCCGTGACCGCGTTCGGCGCTGAAGCATTAAAAGAGGCGGGCATGGAAAATCTCGCCGATTTCAGCAAAACCGTGCCGGGCATGGACGTCGCCGGCGCGAGCGGTAACGCGCCGTTGGCGAATATCTTTATCCGCGGTGTCGGTCAGCGCAATACCGGGCCCAATATCGATTCCGGTGTCGGCATTTATCTCGACGGCATCTATCTGGCACGGCCCGACGGCGCGTTGCTCGATATCGCCGATATTTCCAGCGTGCAGGTGTTGCGGGGTCCGCAGGGCACCCTGTTCGGTAAAAACACAACCGGCGGCGCTGCAGTGTTCACCACCAACCGCCCGTCCGATGACTTTGAATTCAAGATTTCCGGCACCGCCGGCGAACGCGCCATGCGCACGGTCGAAGGCATGGTCAATGTTCCCCTGATCGATGATAAGGCGGCCGCCCGCATCGCTTTTATCGCCAAAGAGCAGGACGGCTACGTCCACAACGCCTTCGATGGTCGCGACTATATGAATACCGACAGGGATGCGGTGTTAGTTAAGTTGCGTTACGACGTGTCGGACGCCGTGTCGCTGATGTGGATCAATGATTACTCGACGGTGGACCAGCTGGCGCGACCACAAAAGTGCACGGTGATACCGGGGCGCCCGGGATGGCTGGCAGAGTTACTCGATGCGCTGGTGGTGACGCCGGCGACCGGGCGCAAATATATCGACTTCTGTCAGGATGCGCAGGATGCCGGCGGCGGCGATCTCGACGTCGTACTCAGTGACCTCGACAGGGGGCGTTATGAGTCCACGATTATGGGGAGTTCGCTGCAGCTGAGCTGGGACATCAACGAAACGATGAACTTCAAGAGCATCACCGCCTGGCGCAATACCGAGGCGGCACAGGACGATGAACTCGATCACACCGCGTTTCCGCATATTCACCGCACCCAGAACCAGCATCATGCTTCCAAGCCGCGGGACACCGACCAGTGGACGCAGGAACTGCAGCTGACCGGTGAGCTGTTCGATGCGCAGGTTGAGTACATCACCGGCATGTATTTCTTCACGGAAGAGACGCTGGGTGCGCAAAATGTGTCTTTTGTCGCCAGCCCGACGATTATCTCGCAGAACCCCAGCGCCACTACGTTTTTTCTCAATTCCAACAGCGGTTCGCTGGAAACGAAAAATACCGCGGCGGCGATTTTTGCGCAGGCAGACTGGGCCATGGCGGAGCAGTGGCGCTTGATTGCTGGCCTTCGCTACACCTGGGAGAAGCGCGAGGTCGATCGCACCGCGCGGCAGCCCGACCCGGATTCCATCAATAATGGCTCCGGCACGCTGACATTCAGTCGCAGTGGGATCTATCAATATGCGGGCGAATTTATCTTCAACGAAAACTTCACCTTTATGGAAGTCGGCCGGGAATATGCCCGCGTTATCAAGGACGCGGTTACCCCGATGTTGTCGATGCAGTACATCTTCGAAGACAGCGGCTTTGTGAATGGCGGTAACGTATACGCGACAATCAGCCGCGGCTTTCAGTCGGGCGGTATTAGTGAAGACCCGAACGGTTTGGCTGAGTTCAAACCGGAAATCGTCAACAATATCGAGCTTGGTACCAAGCTCGATATGTGGAACCGGCGCCTGCGTATCAATAGTTCGATTTTTCACAGTGAATATATCGACCGGCAGCTGACCACCGTGGTGATCAACCCTAGAACAAACAATCCGGCGGGTGCGACAATCAATGCCGAGGAGTCGACCATCAGCGGCATCGAAATAGAGACCACACTGATTCCCTTCGACAACGCATTTATCATGTTTAACGCGGCCTGGTCTAAAGGCGAAATCAAGAAGTTTGAGGACACGCGCGTTCTCTACGAGCGCCTTGCCGCAGAGCCGGACCAGCCGGCGCCGTTTCCGAACTGTGAAGAGCGGGCCATTGGCGGCGGTGCAGTGATT
Source organism: Spongiibacteraceae bacterium (assembly GCA_041622815.1). GTDB lineage: Bacteria > Pseudomonadota > Gammaproteobacteria > Pseudomonadales > Spongiibacteraceae > JBFJYC01. The sequence continues at coordinate 22,075 of JBFJYC010000012.1, forward strand.
GTCAATGACTGCCGTTACGACCGCTCTGACGAGGATCTGCCGCGGCTGGCCAAGCGCTCCGCCTATCTGGCATTTCAATACAATTTTCATACTGAGTGGGGTACGTTCTCGCCGCGCATCGATGGCAGCTGGCGTTACGGCATGGAATTTTGTTTCGATGCCGGCAGCTGTGAGAGTGGTATTTTCAGAACACCCCGCGCCGAGCAATACGGCTTTCATCTCGGCTGGGTATCACCGAAAGGCAATTACACCGCATCCATATTCGGCCGTAATATCACCGACTCGCGCTTTACCGAGGGTGGTACCGCACTGGTGGATTCGGTGGGCAGCGGTGGCCGGGCGCTGAACGCACCGGCGACCTGGGGTGGCTCGCTGACCTATACCTATTGATCGCGGTGGCGCGGCAGCAAGATTACTGTTTGATCGCCGGCTAGCGGTCATCAAGCGCACACGCACAGGTACCGGCACATGAGAAGGGTATTGAATCAATTGCTGTCGATTTTTCTGGGCGCGCTTGTCATGGCGGCAGGCGCGAGCGGGGCAGCGGATGATCGCCCCAATATTCTGCTGTTGATGGCGGAGGATTTGAGTCCGCGTATCGGTGCTTTTGGTGACGCCGTCGCGCTCACCCCCAATATCGATGCACTGGCGAAACAGGGCACACGCTACACAAGAACCTTCACGACCGCCGGTGTCTGCGCGCCCAGTCGCGCGGCACATATTACCGGTATGCACCAAATCAGTTGGGGTGGTCAGCATATGCGCGCCGGACGTAACGCGCTTTACCGTGCGGTACCACCACCGGAAGTCAAAGCTTATCCGGAGCTACTCCGCGCTGCCGGTTATTATACTTTTAACACGAGCAAGCTGGACTACCAGTTCAGCAACACGCTGCCGGCGAATACGCCGCTGCTCGGCCGCTTTATCGGCGGTGGCCCATTTACGATTTGGGATAACGATGGTGCGACCGATACCGGCTGGCGGCAGCGCGCGGCAGGCCAGCCCTTTTTCGGCATGATTAATATGGGCGAGACCCATGAGAGCGGTATTTTCCCGCCGCTGGGTAATCTGCCGCATAGCCTGACTCATTTTCTGATGCAGCTGACGCGCGCCGGCAACGACGCCACCGGACTGCCGGTGACACCAGAGCAGGTCGTGGTGCCGCCCTATTATCCCGATACGCCGACGGTGCGCGCCGATATAGCGCGCCACTACAATAATATCTACCAAATGGACCGTCGCGTCGGCCGGGTGCTTGCGGCCCTCGATGCGGATGGTCTGGCAGACAATACCATCGTCATCTGGACCACCGACCACGGCGATGGCCTGCCCCGCAGCAAGCGTGAAATTTACGATAGCGGCATTCTGGTGCCGCTGGTGGTTCGCTGGCCCGCCGCGTACCGGCCCGCTGATGCCTTGCCGGGCGGGCTGGATGCGCGGCTGATTAGTTTTGTCGATTTCGCGCCGACAATTATGGCGCTGGCGGGGGTGGCGGCAGCGGACTATCAGCAGGGCGTCGATTTCAGGTACAGCCGGCGGCAGTATATCTACGCCGCGCGTGACCGCGTCGATGAGATCGCAGACCGGCAGCGTGCAGTGCGTGACCAGCGCTTTAAATATATCCGCAGCTGGCAACCCGATGTGTCCGGGTCTGAAGGCGTCAGCTACCGCGAAAATATGCCGATGATGCGCGAGCTGCGCGCGCTTTACGCCACGGGCAAACTTAACGCGGCACAATCGCGTTGGTTTGAAGCGCCCGGCGCCGAGCAGTTATTCGACCTGCACGCTGACCCGCATGAATTACATAATCTTGCGGCGGCTCCGGATTTTGCGGCGGAGCTGCAGCGGCTGCGCAATGCACTCGATATCTGGTTGGCAAAAACCGGCGATATGAGCGATATACCTGAGGCCAGAATGGCGGAATTGTTCTGGCCTGACGGTACGCAACCGGTCACTGCGTCGCCGACTGCGACCCTGACCGGCAGCGTGGTCACGCTTGCCAATGCCAGTGAGCACGCGTCTATCGGCTATCGCGTCGATGATGGTGACTGGCAATTGTATGTCGCGCCGTTGTCGCTCGAAGCCGGTCGCACGCTGCAGGCCAAAGCCGTGCGCTATGGCTGGCAGGAATCGCAAGTGATTAGCGTCGGCTGCGGGCGATACGCCGCCGGTGGCTGTTGAGATGAG
>JBFJYC010000013.1:0-23895 GCA_041622815.1 Spongiibacteraceae bacterium
CGAATGCGGCGCCTGTTCCTGGGCCTGTCCGAGTCATATACCGCTGGTGCAGTACTATCGCGCCGCCAAGGGCGAGATTCTTCACCACCGCAAAGAGAAGGTGAAAGCAGAACAATCCAAAGCCCGTTTCGAAGCCCGCCAGCTACGGCTGGAACGCGAAGAGGCAGAGAAAGAAGCCAAGCGCAAAGCCCGCAAAGAAGCGGCGAAAGCCCGCGCGGCGCAGGTCGCCGAGAGCGGCGGCGAAGACGCGGTGGCGGCGGCGATTGCCCGCGCCAAGGCGAAACAAAATCCGTCTGCGGCGGCAGCTGAACCGAAAACTGCAACTCCCCCGCCTGCAGCCGCCGCGCCGGTCGCAGCATCCGATGATCCCGCACAGCAGGCCATCGCCAAGGCCATGGCAGCCCGGGCGGCGATCGCAGAACTGAGCCCGGTCGAGAAAGCGGAGAAAGCGGTCACGTCACTGCAGACCCGCGTCGACAAGAGCCGTGCCAAACTGGCGGCCGCGAAAGCCGACAACGACGACAATGCCGAAATTCTCGCCACTGCACTGGAAAAAATGGAAGCTAAACTCGCCGCCGCGCAAGCCGAACTGGAAAGTCTGAATGCCGGGGTGAACAACTGATGGCCCTGCTACGTGTGACATCGCCGCACGCCCACGGCCCGATGTCGACCGCTCAGGTCATGCAACAGTTATTACTGGCGCTGATTCCCGGCGTGCTGGCGCTGGTCTGGTTTTTCGGATTCGGCGTGCTCAGCAACATTATTCTGGCCAGTGTATTTTCGCTCGGGCTGGAAGCCATCGCGCTGAAGCTGCGCAAGCGGCCTGTCGGCTTCTACCTCGCCGATTGCAGTGCAGTGGTCACCGCCGTATTGCTCGCCATCGCCCTGCCGCCGGCATCGCCTTGGTGGATGATTCTGACCGGTTGTCTGTTCGCCATTATCATTGCCAAGCAGCTTTATGGCGGTCTGGGCTACAACCCCTTTAACCCGGCCATGGCCGGCTACGTTGTGCTGCTGATCTCGTTTCCGCTGGAAATGACCACCTGGCTGGCACCGGCAGGAAGCTTTGACGGCAGCCTGATCGGGCCGGTCGACGCCTTTATGCGCAGCTTTGAAATCGGTAGCAGCGACGCGGTCACAATGGCGACGCCGCTGGATATACTGAAGCAGAATAATGCCCTCACCAGCGCCGAGCTGTGGGCGGCCAACCCGCAGTTCGGACGCTTCGGCGGGGTCGGCTGGGAGTGGGCCAACGCCGGATTTCTGGTCGGCGGCCTGTGGTTGCTGTACCGGCGTATTTTTACCTGGCATGCACCGGTCAGTATGCTGCTCAGCCTCGCTTTTCTGGCGCTGCTATTCGAAGACGGCGGCACCTCCGGCAGTCACGGTTCGGTGCAGTTCCATCTGTTTTCCGGTGCGACCATGCTCGGCGCATTTTTTATTGTCACCGACCCGGTCACTTCGGCGGTGTCCAACCGCGGCCGCATTGTTTACGGTGTCCTAATCGGCATCATGCTGTACCTGATCCGCGTACTGGGCAACTACCCCGACGCGATTGCTTTCGCGGTACTGCTGGCAAACTTCGCCGCACCGTTTATTGATCACTACACGCAGCCACGCACCTACGGGCACAAAAAGACTTCGATCATTGCTAAAGATTCCGATCAGGACACAGAGGATGGCGCCCGATGATCGGTGAATCCATCGGCAAGAATGGTGTATTACTCGGACTATTTGCCGTGGTCACCACTGCACTAATCGCCGTCACCTGGCTCGGCACCCGCGACCGGATCGAGGCTAATCAGCGCGAGTATCAGGCGCGGGCACTATTGGAAGTGGTTGCCGCTGACAGACACAATAACTCCATGCTGGACGACACCTTCGAAGTTGCTGACACCGAGTTGCTGGCGCTGCGCAAACCCAAGCAAGGCTATATCGCGCGCCGGGACGGCACCCCGGTCGCCGTCATTCTGCCGGTTACCACCCGCGAGGGTTATACCGGTGACATCGATCTGATTGTCGGTATCAATATCGACGGCACCATCTCAGGTGTGCGTATTCTCCAGCACCGCGAAACACCGGGGCTGGGCGATAAAGTAGACTACCGCAAGAGCCGCTGGGTGGACGGCTTTATCGGAAAAAGCCTGTTTAATCCGCAACCCGAGCTCTGGAAGGTGAAGAAGGATAAGGGCGTGTTCGATCAGTTTACCGGCGCCACAATCACCCCGCGCGCGGTCATCCGGGCAGTCCGGCAGACACTGGAATACTACGACGCAAACAGCGCGGAAATACTGCGCACACAGATACCGCAAGTATCGGGAGAGGCCGGCAATGGCTGACACAAATTACGGCGACCTGGCATATAACGGCCTCTGGAAAAACAACGCAGCTATCGTACAGCTGCTCGGGCTGTGCCCGCTGCTGGCGGTCACCGGCACGGTGATCAATGCGATCGGTATGGCGCTGGCCACTACCTTTGTTCTGGTGACCTCAAACACCTGTGTGTCACTGATACGCGGTTTCGCGAGTGACGCAATCCGCCTGCCCGCCTTTGTCATGATCATCGCCAGCGCAGTGACCTGTATCGAAATACTGATGCAGGCCTATAGCTACGAGTTATTCCAGATACTCGGCATTTTCCTGCCACTGATCACCACCAATTGCCTGATTCTGGGGCGCGCCGAAGCGTTTGCCAGCAAAAATGCAATCGGCCCTGCCATCTTCGACGGACTGATGATGGGACTGGGCTTCAGCCTGATTCTGTTGCTGCTGGGCGCACTCAGGGAAATGGTTGGCACCGGCGCTATTTTCGCCAATATGGATTTACTGTTCGGACCCGGCTCAGCCGATTGGAAAATTGTACTCAACGCTGACTACCCCCAGTTCCTGCTGGCAGTGCTGCCGCCCGGCGCATTTATTTTTACCGGCCTGATCATCGCGTTAAAGAATATTGTCGACGGTGAAATCAAACGTCGCGAAGAATTACGCAATGCGGGTGTGGTGAAAGAAAGCCGGCGCGTAAGGGTTACCGGTCATATCAGCTGATCCAATCAGCGGCGGGCGTTGGTCGGTTTTTCTATTTCGTAGAGCGCATCGCTGAATTTCTCCAGCTGTGATTCCATCACAGCCTGCGCATCGTGCAGACCGCGATTATAAAAATAGGCACCGACTTCCTCCGCAAAAAAATCCAACAGAAATTCAGCATCAAACTGACCGATTTCCTGGCTCAGCTCCTGATCAAAATAGTACTGAATTTTTCCTACAATAATTTGCTTTTCTTCAGTAGAAAATTCGATAACAGCCATACAAAAATCTCTGCTGTGAAACTGCGGATTAAAACAACATCGGCACGATCAGGGTACCGAAGGTCGCGGTCGCACCGAAAATAAAGAAGCCGACCAGACAATAGCCCCAGATATCCCGCAAGCCCAGCCCTGAAATCCCCAGTGCCGGCAATACGAAAAACGGCTGAAACAGATTGGTCCACAAATCGCCGACCGTAAACGCATTGATTGCGGTCACCACCGGCACACCCAGCTGGCGCGCGGACTCGACAAGAATCGGCCCCTGTATAGCCCATTGACCGCCACCGGAAGGCACCACCACATTAATCAATCCAGCTGACAACATGGTGATAAAGCCGAATGTTGCGGGTGTCGCCACCGAGCTCATCCACTGCGCGATGATTACAACCAGACCGGAACCTTTCATCATACCCATAATGCCGGCATAGAACGGGTACTGCAGAATAATACCGCTGGCCGCCTTGATACCGTCGGTAAAACAGTCCGCGTAGCGCTGCATACTGCCGTGCAGACCAAGCCCCAGCATCAGGAAACTAAAGTTCATAATATTAAGGTTCAGCTCGAAGCCGTTCAGCCAGAACCAGCGGCCGATCCAGAACACGCCACCGGCCACCACCAGATACGCAAGTATCCGACTATCGCTGATGCGCTGCCCGAAAGCGCTGTCCGCATCAGCTGCAGGTTTCAACGGTGCGGTTTGTTCATCCGAGATCAGCTTCGCCTCATTGCGCGCCGGAATCATCTTCGGAAACACCAGCAGCACACCCAATAATGCGAGCAGGGAGCTACTCATATTCACGGCCGAAAAAATCGTTTCCGATTGCGGTATCAAGCCAATCTCCGCTTCCAGAAAATGTCCCGGCGTATTCACCAGTACCGGCGCTGTAATACTCAGCCCCATCGGCAAAATACAGATCGCAGCACAATAGGACGCTGCGACCAGTATCGGAAAATCCATATCATTCTGACGTGCAACCTCCCGCGCCAGAATCGGTCCCAGGACAAAGCCGAGCCCCCAACTGACAAAAGCAGCTGCCGCAGTGACGAGCATTGTCAGGGTCAAAGCGCGCTGGGGTGTTGTCGCGATCCGTGCGACGGCGGCAAGTAGCCGCTGTACCGGCGGTGCCATCGCGAGACAGTAGCCGGTCAGAATAATCAGCGTCATCTGCATGGCGAAAGTCAGAAAATTCCAGAAGCCGCCGTACCAATGACCGACCATCGCATCGGCACTCTCGCCGGTCAGCGTCATCCCCAGGGCAAAGGTAAACAACGTCAGGATCGCAGTGAGCGCAAACGCGTCCGGAAGATAGCGCTCAACGCCGTGCCGGAGCGTATCCGAAAACTCTCTAATCATTGGTGCCCTCTCTGTTGCGGTGGAAAAACTGCATCACCTCAATGGTCAACGCCGGCAGCACTGTCAGCGTCACCAAGGCAGCGCCGACAATACCAAACATCACAATAACGCCGACGCCCCTGTAGAGTTCGGTGCCGGCCCCGGGGATCAGTACCAATGGCGCAAGCCCGCATATTGTCGTGATGGTGGACATCGCGATAGGCCGTAAGCGCGCGTCCAGCGCCTCCTGCACCGCCGCGACAATTTCCATACCCCGCTGCTCAACATTGGCAATAGTGCGGTGCACGATAAGAATCGGGTTGTTCACCACTGTCCCCATCAGAATCAAGAACCCCAGCATCGAAATCATATCGAAGGGCTGGGTTAGCACTTCGCGACCGAGTAATGGCAGCAGACTGCCGACGGCATTCATGGCCCACTGGCCGACGAGACCGCCGGCAATGCCGAGGGGGATCGACGTCATAATCAGCAGCGGATATCCCCAATGGGTAAAAATCGCCACCAATAGCAGGTAGATTACAATCAACGCGACAATATAGTTGCCGGTCAGCGCGGCGCGGGTTGCATCCAGCGCATCGGCCGCACCGGATAAGCTAATACTGACGTCTGCCGGAATATCACCATTGGCGCGCATATACTGAATAATCTCGGTACGGACCCGGTCGACGCCGCTTTCCAGAGGCAGATCCGCGGGCGGGATAATGCCCAGCGTTACCGTACGCCGCCCGTTCACCCGCTGCAGCGCCGCAGTGCTGACCCGCTCTTCAAAACGCGCGATAGCGGACAGCGGTACAACTGCACCACCGGGCGTATAGATCGGCAGCTGCGGAATCTGGTCCAGCGACGCATTCTGACCGGCGCTGCTGTAGATAAAAATATCAATTTTATCGTCATCAAAGAAAAATTCGTCAACATAGCTGCCATCGGTTAACGCCGACACCGCGAGACCGACGCTTTCAGTCGTCATACCGAGTTCCGCCGCCCGCTCCCAGTCGGGCCGCACCTCCAACATCGGCTGCGCCAGCGTTAACGACGACGGCTGTGTGCGGATGCGCGGGTTGTCAAACACGGCCTCAGCGCGCCCGTAAATACGCAGCGCCACCGCATAGATTGTCTCGAGACGGGGACCGGAGATATCCAGATTGATACTGCGGGTACCACCGTGATTGCTCGAAATAATCGAACCACGCGTGCCAAACACCCGCATGCCGGGATATTCCTTGTACTTTGCGGTAATGGCTTTCAGCAACGCGTTGGTATGGCGTGCATCAACCGGCTCCACAATCAATCGGATACTCTCCTGACGAATATGCATATTCAGATAGCGCATCGCGGGAACCGGTACCTCGCCACGATCAAAACGCCCCGGATCGTCTTCCACAAACGGCATAAAATAGGCTTCCAATTCCTTTCCTATTTCATCCATCGCACTCAGGTTGTATCCCGGCGGCGCGTTCATCATTGCAAACAGCTTCGGCTCCTCACCCTCGGGCAGGTACTCCGCCGGTGGTGTTAAAAAAGCAATAACGGAAAAGCTGGCCAGCGCTACGCCAGCAATCAAAGCCACGCGCTGGCGACGGCTGCGCAAAACCCGGTGTATCAGCGCGACAAGGCCGCTTCGGGAGGTGCCATGCGCAGTCTCAACCGCCGCATCCAGCGTCATGTTGAGTCGCGCCGCAGCGGTGGGAACGACGGTAATGGCCACCAGCATAGACGCGAGAATTGCCGCAGAAATCGCTATCGCGATATCGGAGTAAAGCTGACCTGCTTCCTGCTCAACAAAGGCGATCGGCAGAAATACCAATATCGTCGTCATGGTTGAGGCGAGTACCGCCGGCCATACCTGCTGCACACCGGCAACCGAAGCCGCAAATTTTTTCAGCCCTTTGCGACGTTCCAGCGCGATGCTCTCCAGAACAACAATGCTATTGTCCAGTGTCATACCGATTGCAAATGCGATACCGGCGAGCGAAATCACATTGACTGTGCGCTCCGCCAGCAGCAGTCCGAAGAAAGCGGCGATGGTGCACACCGGAATCCCGATAACACCGACCAGCGTCGCCCACGCCGAGCGCAAAAATATCGCCATCACCAGCGTCGCGAACACGGCACCGAGTATCAGGTTCTGCCAGACATTGCGCACCGACTCTTCAACATAGCGGACATCATTGGCCAGATGCACCATTTGCAATCCGGCGGGCTCCAAAACATCCCGGTTAATCTCCGGCACTGTTTTGAATACCTGATCGCGTATATCAATAACATTGGAGCCCGCTTCACGGCGCATCGTGACAAAGATGATCGGCGCGCCGTTAACAAAGGCATTGGAATCCTTCTCGAAATGATCGAGCTGCACCGTCGCAACATCGCTCAACCTGAGAATGCGATCGCCGTCGCGGCGCAGAATCAGTTGCTCAAGTCCCGCGATATCCTCAAAGCGGCCGACGGTTCGCAGCAGATAGCGACGCTTGCCCGACTCGATTTCACCACCGGAACGATCGCGGTTACGGGCACGAATAGTATTGCGCACATCGGAGATAGTGAGCCCCCGCTGCGCGAGTTTGGCCGGGTCCACCAGAATTTGAATTTGCCGGCGGGCGCCGCCCCATACCCCGATATCAGAAATTCCGGGGATGCTGGTGATCACCGGTTTTACGTTATCAAGAATAAAATCCCGCATCAGGTCCATATCGATACCGCGGGGATTCCCGGGCAGCGGCTGGATACGGTAAAACATAAAGGAATTACTGGAAAAGGAACTGGCGTACATCACCGGTTCATCGACGTTTTCCGGATACGAGGGCACCTGACTCAGTGCGTTGCTGACCCGGATCATCATCTCTGTGATATCGGTACCAAATGGAAATTCCAACTCAACCTGCGCGCTGCCGCTACTCGCGGTCGCAGAAATGCGTTGCAAATTCGGCAGGTTGCGCAGGTATTCTTCCTGCTCAATCAGAATTTCTTTCTCAATATCCTGCGGTGTCGCACCGGGCCAGTAAGTTCTGATACTGATCACCCGCACATCCAGGTCCGGAATCATCTGCACCGGAATCCGCATCGCGGCGACAATACCCAGCACACACACGATCAGCACAATGACTGTGGTCAGGGTACCGCGACGGATAATCGCTGCGAACATCAGCGCGGACTGACAAGCAACACGGCTTGGCCGTCCTGCAACGACTCGTTGCCTTTAACCACCACACGGTCGCCGTATCTAAGGCCGTTAAGCACTTCAACACGCCCCTGAAACACAGTGCCGAGCTGCACCAGGTTCTCGGTCACAGCGGTTCCGGAATCACTCTGTTTCAGCGTCCACACCACCACCCGGCCATCGGGGTAACGCAGTACCGCATCTCGCGGCACAAGCAGGCCCTGCCGGCCAGCCGGTAAGCGTAAAGTCGCGGCCACCGACATACCCGGAACCAGACCACTATCTTCCGGCAATTTTAAACGCACCGGAAAAGTCCGTGACTTGCCATCGGCCACCGCGACAAATGTATCGACAATCGCCTCAATCGGCTCACCAGCGCGATTTGTCCGCTGAATCGATGCGCGGGTACCGGGCACAATTTTCCCGATGTATTCCTCAGACACTGCGATCTCGATGCGCAAGGCGCGGGTCGCAACCAGCTCGAATACCGGCGCACCGGGTATTACCCATTCACCCGGTTGCACCAGACGCCGGCTGACCACACCGTCAAAAGGTGCCAGTAGCTGATGACGCTGCAGCAGCGCCCGCTGTGTCGCCGTGTCCGCTTGCAGCTTCCTCACCAGCTCGACCTGACTCTGCACGTCGGATCGTTGCGTTAAAACAGTGCTTTCAGCGACGCTGTTATCGCGTCGCAACGCCTCAATCTCTCTGAGCCGGCGCCGCGCATCCTGCAGCCGGTATTCAGCCTGTGCCAGCGACGCTGCGGCGCTACTCACCCGCAACCTCGCCAACTCATCATCCAGTGCCAGCAGCAGCTGACCTTTAGCAACGGTGCTACCGGCATCAACCAATACCGCCTGTGCCAAACCGCTGGTGGCGGTGGACAGCATCGCCGCACTCGGCGAAGTGACACTGCCGGTAAACGCGGCCTCGGCGACAATATCGCCGCGCTCTACCGGCGCAACCACGACCGGTGCAGCCGCATAGGCCGGCGCGGCCAGGCCGCAAAGCAAGAGCAACGCCAACCGGCAAAGCAGCGGTGAGGCAGTGGCAGCAACAGGCAGGTCGGACATCGGCAGGGGGGCTTTCCGGAGAATCTCGTAGCAGCACATTAAACGACAATCCGGCTGCGAATGCAGCGCTGAAGCAGTTACCACTTCATTACCTGCGGATAAATGGTTACCCTTCAGCGGGACGGCGCAGGCAAAGTAGCCGGTAACACTCAATACACAGGGAGATCGATATGGGAATTTTAAGCTGGATTATTCTCGGGCTCATAGCGGGCGCGCTTGCCAAGTGGCTGATGCCGGGTAAAGACGGTGGCGGCTTGTTTATGACGATGGCGCTGGGTATAGCCGGTGCCTTTGTCGGCGGATTTATCGGATCGTTTCTGGGCCTGGGAGGCGCCGATGGCATCAATATCGGCAGTATTCTGACCGCGACAGGCGGTGCGTTCGTTTTATTGTTCGGCTATAACGCGATCAAAAAATAAACTGCCGCAACGCTTACGGGGAGAACAACGCCCGCTAAGCCGCCGCCTTCACACCGAGTGTCGATAGTATTTCGTCGATCATTTCCCGGTCCATAGTGCTGTCATCAGCGTCACACTGATAGCTGATCAGCAGTATCAGCTTGTCTCTGGCGACATACCACTCACGCACATATTCATCATCTTCCGGTTCCGGCTCGGCGACAAAGCCGGAGAAATCTCCGATTGCACAGGGTGATGCGCTGTTGACGTCTATATCGGCGTCAGCCATTAACTGCTTTAAATCGATTGCATCGGCGTCATCAACAAGCAGTGTCGTCAGCAGCAACTCGCCGACGTCGTCAGGGTCACTGACCACAACTGACTCTTCATCCTGATCTGCCTGCCATTCAGCCGGTAACGACAACAGCCACCAGTCGGTTTCTAAAACATTCATCTAACGCGCTTCCTTATACCAGCGATTGAGATCCAGGCTCATCAGTACCGCATCCTCACGGCCTTGCGCCGCCTGATAATAATTTTTGCGCAGGCCGTCGGTGTCGAAACCGATGCTTTCATAAAGGCTGCGTGCGCCGCAGTTGCTTTCTCTGACCTCGAGAATACAGCGCTGAAAACCGGCACTGAAATACTCTCCAGCCAGCCGATTGATCAGCCAGCGCGCCAAGCCCTGCCGTTGCAGGGCCGGCGCGACAAATATATTCAGTAAAGCAATATCGTCAACGGCGGGTGCGAATACCGCGGCGGCAAGATGCTGGTCGCGGTCGCTGCATAGCCAGCAGTCATCAAACTCCAGACTTTGCCGCCACAGCGCTTCACTCCAGGGCCACTCGCTGCAGCTGGCCTCGAGTTGTGCCAGCGCCGGCGCTTCAGCAACCACTTTAAAGCGGCGCAGACCCGGACTCAGACTGCCAATTTTTGCATTGATCGCCACAAGACCGCCTTAGATGTTGGGTCCGACAGCATGGTCTGTAAGCTCGGGCCGGTAGCAACGCGGATACTACCCAAATGTTTATGGGGTTTTCCGTCAGCTGTCAGCAGCAACGCGCTGATTTTTTCGCCCAATAGTATCAAGCGCTCAGCGTTTGCCTGCTGCAGTGCCGAAGCCACCGACGCGAGCACAAACTCCAACGCAGCCGCTTCGTCATCACCGCCCGACTTGAGGCCGGCGGGCGGCCAGTCAATTTTGCTGGCGCGATCGCCTGACTCTGTAGTCGCGAAACCCACCGGTGCGCGTGCGATATTTTTTGCCAGTTTCGACACAGCCGGATCAGTGCTGCCGGCAGCGGCATTCACGATTACCGTACCTGAGCTGAAAATAAACAAATCCAGTGAAATGCGCCCCCGGGCGACAGGCGCCCCGGTTTCGGCGGGCCGGGCAGGCGCATTCCGGGCAGGCGCATTCCGGGCTGCCGCAGCTGCAGGCGCTGCGGTCTGCGCCGTCAAATCCTTCAACGCAGCGACCGCCGCTTCGGGGGCAACCCGTTCCGCCGTATTGTTTATCGCGGGCGCACCGGCAGTCGATGCCGTTACCACCGCTGCAGGCGGCGCGGTGAGTAACGGCGACGGCTTGGCGCCGGGCAGCGCGACACGCGGGAACCAGGCATCGACCCCCATCGCATCGAGATACGCCAGCCTGACCGGCTCAGACATTGCCACCGTGCTAGATACCATCCTGTTGCGGATGACCGCGGGTCGCTGCACTGGCCAGCAGATTGAGCGCGCTGACATAAGCTTTAATCGAGGCTGCGACAATATCGGTGTCATTGCCGATGCCGTTGACGATACGGCCGTCTTGCTCAAGCCGCACGGTGACATCGGCCTGAGCGTCGGTGCCTTCGGTCATTGCATTAATCGAGAACAACAACAGGGTCGCATCGCTGTTGACGATTTTTTCTAAGGCCTTAAAGGCCGCATCGACCGGGCCATCGCCGACTGCTGATGCGGCATGTTCAGCACCATCGACCGTCACGGTCACTTCTGCTTCCGGCTCGGTGCTTGTCGAAGAAGACTGCGACATGCCGACAAACTTGTACAGGTCAGCCGCCGTCTCATCCGCCACATCGCTGACCAGTGCCTGCAAATCTTCATCAAAAATTTCGTGCTTTTTATCCGCAAGGGTTTTGAACCGCTCAAATGCCCGCTCGAAATCGGCGGTGTGCGCGAAATCAATCCGCAGCTCATCCATGCGTGAACGGAATGCCGCGCGTCCGGAGTGCTTGCCGAGTACCAGGCGGTTGGCATTCCAGCCGACATCTTCGGCGCGCATGATTTCGTAGGTTTCACGAAACTTCAGCACGCCATCCTGATGAATACCCGATTCGTGGGCAAACGCGTTGGCACCGACAATCGCCTTATTCGGCTGCACAGGGAAACCGGTGATCGATGACACTAATCGCGATGTCGGCACGATATGGGTGGTGTCGATGCGGGTCTGAACCTGATAGATATCCGGGCGCGTACGAACCGCCATCACAATCTCTTCAAGCGCGGCATTGCCGGCGCGCTCACCGAGCCCGTTAATCGTACATTCAATCTGACGCGCGCCGCCGAGCACCGCCGTCAGCGAATTTGCCACCGCGAGACCGAGATCGTTGTGGCAATGTACCGAGAATATCGCTTTGTCCGAGTTCGGAATCGCCTCTATGAGATTACTGAACATCCGCGCATATTCGGCGGGTTCGGCGTAACCGACGGTGTCCGGCAAGTTAATAGTGGTCGCACCTGCATCGATTACCGCCTCGATAATCCGGCACAAAAATTCAAACTCGGACCGCGAGGCATCCTCACAGGAAAATTCGACATCATCGGTAAGATTGCGGGCATGGGCAACGGCGCCGATCGCCGACTCCAGCACCGCATCGGGCTGCATGCGAAGCTTGTATTCCATATGAATAGGCGATGTGGCGATGAAGGTATGAATGCGCGATGCATTCGCCGGTTTCAATGCCTCGGCTGCGCGGTCAATATCCCGGGCGTTGGCACGCGACAGGCTGCAGATACGGCTATCTTTGACCTGACCGGCGACCGCGCGAATCGATTCGAAGTCACCCTCGCTGGCAATAGCAAAACCGGCTTCGATGACATCGACACCCATTTTTTCCAGCATCTTCGCGATACGGATCTTCTCATCGCGGGTCATCGATGCGCCGGGGCTCTGCTCACCATCGCGCAAAGTTGTGTCGAAAATCACCAACTGATCGTTGGTCACGGCCGCGGTCGAGCTCGTGTTGTTTTGGGCGCTCATGGCTGCCTCCTGAAATAAATTACGTCGCCCTGACGGCGAACATCAAAAAATAATACGGGTGCACGAATGCTGTAAAAGGATGTCTGCCCCTCAGGGCAGTCGTAGCAGGAGGGCAAACGCCTGAATTGCGGGCAATACAGTAGCGCCGGAACGCGGGAGCGCCGGTGCTGTATCTGCTGTATTGACTGCCGTAAACACGTCGGCAAAATCCGCTGGCTAAACAAGGCAGCCATCATAACTTGATCGAAATGGCTTGCCAATAGAACCGCGCGGCGGCGTTTAGCTGACGATACCGCGCTGCCGCCAGTCGGCGATTTCATCCGCCGCGATGCCCACACTCTGCAGTATCTCATCGCTATGCTGACCGAGCTGCGCCGCGGCCGCTCCCACCTGCGGGGGCGTCTTATCGAAGCGTGCGGCTGCGCGCGGCTCCAGCATCCGTCCGGCAACGGGGTGGCGGGTCTCAACAAAGGTCTGATTGGCTACCATTTGCGGATGCGCGGGCAGTTGGTGCAGGTGCATTGCCGGCGCGCAGGGGACCTCCGCGGCCTCCAGCGCGGCTATGGCCTCATCGACATCCATCTTGGCGGCATTCTCAAACACCGTTGCCGCAAGTGCCACCACAGCCTCCGGGTTGGATTGTCGCGCAGCCATCGTCGCCACCCGCTCATCACTCGGGTCCGCGCCAAAAACCCGGCACCAGGCGGCAAACTGCTCATCGGTGACCGGTGCCGCCTGACCGTAGCCGTTTTTGAACTTCAGCAGCGGCACACCCCGCGCCACCTGCATACCCTCCTGCGCACCCTCCTCCAGAAAAGCCGCCGTGCCGGCCAGATCCGCCCACATAAAGCTGACCATCGCATCGACCATCGCCAGGCGGACATGCTGGCCGCCGTGCCCGCGCTCGCGCGCAAACAGTGCCGCCGTCAGCGCCTGAGAGGCCGTCACCGCGGTCAGCTTGTCGGAAAAGATTTGGTAGTACTGCACCGGCTCGCCGGTTTCGATATCCGCCTGCGAATGCGCAATGCCGCTGAAGGCCTGAATAACATTATCAAAAGCACTTTTATGGGCATAGGGCCCCTCGTCACCAAAACCGGTGACCGAGAGATAGACCAAATCCGGATTAATTGCCGCCAGTGTTTCGTAATCGATACCGAGACGCTTATCCACGCCGGGCCGGAAATTGTGCAGCACAATATCCATGTCTTTGACCAAGCGGTGCACCACGCCAAGTCCTTCCGGTGTGCGTATATCGAGTGCCAGCGACCGCTTGCCCCGATTGCTGGCCTGAAACATCCCGCCGACACCGGCCCTGCTGGCGCCGATATAACGCATTACATCACCGATACCGGGAGGTTCGATCTTGATCACCTCGGCGCCCTGATCCGCCATGATCGCAGCGGCCATCGGGCCGGCAAGCATCGTACCCAGATCAAGCATCCTGATGCCGGTCAACGGACCGGTAGTTGACGTTGTCATAGTCTGTTGCCTTTTCTCCACATCCGTTCAGGATTCAAATATTTGCTGCGTCCGCGCGCGCCCGCCGGGGCCGCTGTATGCCATCCCCACACCCGGCTCAACCGCCATTGCCGGCCTGGGAAACGCATCGAGAACCCGCTGCCACGCGGCGATCAATGCATCTTCGGCGGCGTAGTCAAAGGGGTCCTCTAACACCTGCTCTTCAATACCCCCGGCCTGCGGCGAATTCGCCAACAGCCAGTCGGTAGTCCGCGCCAGCGCCTCCCGCGGCGGCACGAGATCGGTGTAACCGAGATCGCGACGCAAGGCCGCCGTGTCCTGCACACGGTGCGTTGTCGCCGGCTGCATCACCAGCGGCCGCGTCACCGGCGCCAACTCATAGGGCATATTCACAACTTCGAACTCAACCTGCATATGATCCGCGATCGCCTGCGCCACCTGCGCCAGAGTCAAGGTTTCGACATCGCAAATATTATAAATTTTGCCGGCGCTGGCAGCGGCCTGATCAACCGCCAGTAAAATACCGTGGGCGACATTTTCCGCGAACCCGAAGCTGTGCAGTGTTAAGCCACCATCGGGCAGAATAATCCTGCGGCGGCCATCGCGAAAGCGCCGCACAAAGCTCCACTCCCGCGGCACCGGCTGATAAGGCCCGTAGATAATCGGATAGCGAAAATGGGTAGCACCGGGAATTGTTTCAAATACGGCCCGCTCTGTGCGGACAATGCGCCAGCCTTTGGAATCTTCGGCTTCGCTGCGCACCAGCTCAGCTGATTCCTGCAGCGGAATCGCCGGACCACCCGCATACAGAAAAGGATTCATATAGCCGCGGTAGGCGGGTGCGCCGCCGATGGAAATGAAGCGTCCCACCCGGTCACGCAGCGCCTGCGCGATCATGCGCAATCTGCCATACATACTGATACAGAGATCGAAGCGGCGGTCCGCCAACGCCGCCAGCAGTGATTCACTGTCATAGGGATCGGCGATCAGACGCTCAGCCAACGGAGCAATATCTCTGCGGTCGTGATGGCCGCGATTGAGAATGGTGACAGCATAGCCGCGCTCAATCAGCCCTCCGATAATATGCGGGCCGGTCGGCCCGGTACCACCTATGACCAGCGCCTGCATCGGTGACTACTGCGCCGACAACAACGTCACATGATCGCCGGTTGCGTGACTGTGACGCCGTTATCCACCGGTACACCCGCACCGTTGATAAAACTGGCGTCATCGCTCGCAAGGAAAACCACCACTCGCGCAACTTCTTCCGGCTGACACATGCGCTGAATACTATTCAGAACCTCCTCAGCCTGGTCCGCCGGCAATCCCTGCGACTCCGCCACGCTGATGGTCATTGGTGTGATCACACCGTCAGGGTGTACACAGTTGCAGCGCACGCCATTGCCCTGCGCTTTGCAGTAGACCGCCACGGTTTTAGTAATCGAGTGCACCGCTGCCTTCGTTGCCGCATAAATAATGCGATCAGGTTCGCCCCACAATGCCGACACCGACGCCAGATTCACGATAGCGCCGCCGCCTCCGGCAGCCATCGCCGGAATCGCATACTTACATCCGAGCAGAACACTGGCGGTATTAATATTCATTCCGCGCTGAAATGCTGCCAGATCAATTTCTTCGATTGTCCCGGGCACCATAATACCCGCGTTGTTGACCAACACATCGAGCTTGCCGTGCTTAGCGACTACAGCATCGATCAGCGCTTGCCACTCCGGTTCAGAGCTCACATCCTGCTTCACAAAAGATGCTGCTGCGCCTATTCCGGCTGCTGCCGCCGCGCCCCGCTCCTCATCGACATCAGTCAGGATGACCGTAGCACCGGAAGCCACCAACAGCCTCGCATGGGCAAGCCCCATACCACCGGCTGCACCTGTAACAATACAAACTTTCCCGGTCATGTCGGGCATCGGGCTCTCCTGTTAATTAATTCGCCGGCTTGCGGTTGAAGGGGGTGTGACGCATCCACTTACTGAAATCTTCGTCGGACATCGGGCGGGCGATCAGGTAACCCTGAAATCCGGTGCAACCCATTTCCATCAAGGCATCAAACTGGGCTTGTTCCTCAACGCCTTCCGCGACAACCGACATCTTCAGTGCTTTACTGATATCGATCATCGCCTGAACCAACTGGCCGCCCTTCTCGCTGAATATGTCATCGATAAAAGTCTTATCAATTTTTAACACATCGATCGGCAGCCTGCCGAGGTAAGACAGCGTGGAGTAGCCGGTACCGAAATCGTCAATCGCAATGGTGATACCCGCAGCCCGCAATGTCTCTAACTGTGTAATTGCATGCTCGGAGTCTTCCAACAACCCTGACTCGGTCAGCTCAACCTCTATCAGCTTGGGGTCGATACCGGCATCGCTGAGCTGGCCCAAAAAGTCGTTGGCAAAATCCGGTTCTTTAACGTGTAGTGAGCTGATATTGAGCGCCAAACTGCCAGCAAAATAGAAATCATCTTCACGCCAGCTTTTCAGCCGCGCACAGGCCTCGGCAACCAGCCACTCGCTCAACGTGATAATAAGCCCGAGCTTTTCGGCAATCGGGATGAAAACTGCCGGCGAGATGTCGCCGAGTTGCGGATGATTCCAGCGCATCAATACTTCGGCGCCGTGCTGTTCACCCGACATTCTGATCTTGGGTTGGAAATGAAGACTTAACTCGCCGTTACTCATCGCGGTGCGCAGTGCGAACTCAAGCTCTTTTTGCTGCTCTAGCCGTGCCAACAGCGCTGCATCGCAGAATACGAAACTCTGCCCCGATTCCCGCGCCCAGGACATCGCACTATTAACCTGCTCCAGAGCCTCTGATGACGGCGCTTCCGGGGATAGCTCCGCCGCACACACGCGAAAATTCAGCCTTATTGTATGCCCTTCAAGATTGTAAGGCCGCCGCAACTCAAGCAAGCCGGGCCATGTTGGCTGGGTGAGGTTTTCGGCAGCCAACGAATCTTTCGCGCCGGAAATCACCAGTGCAAAATTATCGCCACCAACCCGGGCGGCAAAACATTTTTCGCCACTCACACCCTGCAACCGGTTTGCCACCTGTTTGAGTATGTGGTCGCCTATCTGATGGCCGTAGTTCTGATTAACCTGTTTAAACCGGTCGATGCCGATCAAAAACAAAAATGCGGTGTTATGGCTGAGATTTTCAAAGGCGCCGCGACGCAGATAACCGACCAAAGTCTGATAAGTCGGCAATCCGGTAAGCTCATCATGGTAGGCAGCGCGGCGAAGCGCCTCCTGAATCTTCTCATTTTCATCGAGCTTGATTTCAAACAAGCGCTCATAGCGCAGCTTTTCCAGCACAAAATAAAGCGCGATATTCAACGACAACCATAACAACGGCGCTGACAACACAAGAATCCAGGCATAATTGTTGGACATGGTGTAATCGACCAACAGTACCAGTTCCGAACCTGCGAACAGCCCGCCAAACGCAAGAAATGCCAGCAGAAACACAGACGCGCTGTTGCGGCCCGAACCCGCGCCCCATTGAAAACAAAGGGTTGCCCAGATGATATTGGCAATACTCAAAAAGCTCAGGATCGCCGAACCCGACGACGGCCTGCCTTTAAACAAGTGCAATATCTCGCCGGTCGGCAATATTGCATCACGCGAAAAACCCAACTCCGGATCAGCGATCGCACCACCGACAATATAATTGACGACACCCGCCAACGCTGCCATTGCGCTCAGCGTATAGACGACCGCACGGTAGCGTCTGATATGTGCAAGTTCGGCAATAAACCAGGGCATCACGGCCAACATGCCGGTCACACCGAAGAACTGAAACTGTCCCGCCATCACTGCCGAGTCCAGCGCGGTTGCGTTGTAGCTTTCCGCTGTTGCCACCAGATACATCGCTGCGAACGCTGAGATCAACGCAAACTGTTCGTGACGCGATTCGCGAATCTCACCGATAAGATTGTGTCGCATCGACAACAAACCAATCAGCAGCGAAACAAATGCCGCGCAGTAGAGCAGAAAAACCATACCTAAGTTACCTTACCGGTTACTGCGTACGTTCACGCTGATAAACACGATTGCGTTCATCAGCCTTGATGCCAAATGTCGCAACCGCCGACGGGGCATTGTCGAAACTCCCGTCATTATCGGCATCCGGCCGCAACCATGGAAAAGAAACTGAAATATCATGCGTCACGACGACATTGCCTGCGGCGCCGGGCGGATTGAGCCTGATATTCCCGAGACCGCCACCGAGAACGAATGAAGCAACAGTTGTCTGCCCAATGCTACCATCTCCCAGTGCAGATTCATCAAGATTTATATCCGCCACAGAAAAATCTCCGCTCACGAGACAATCATCGGTATTAGCGACAAAGCCGGTCGCACCACCGCCCAGATCTGCGAAATAATCAATCATTACCGGCATGTCGATCGGGTGCATTTCCGCCGCGTATTCATTCATTAATGACATACGGCCAAACCGGAAGTTATTGCCGGCGAGCGGGTCAAAATCGATACCGCTTGCCACAGTATCGCCGAATGCAAGCTCGCTGCTGGCTGTCACACCATCGAGGTCCGAAATGGTCGCCTTGAGGGCGATTTCAGCGGCCAACGGTGGCACCGGTGTCGCGCGTGGTAGTGCAATCGACACACCGGCACCGGATTCCAGTAACAGATCAACACTGCCGTCACCATTATCGGTAATCATAGGCGGAACCAGCGCACTTCCCGCATCAACGATGCCGGCATTCGATTCGTAGCGATAATTGCTTAATGAACTGTCCGCTATCCGCATTAGCGGGCCGGTATAGTTTTTTGTCGTGACGCCATTGGCATTAACCGCAACCAATATCGCCTCCGGTAAATCCTGGTAACCAACGGGTTCGCCCAGATAACTGTAATTACCGCAGTTGGCGCGTAGCACAGGCACATTGCTTGAAAATGCGAAGTCGGCGGGCACAAAGCGGCCGACATCGAGCAGCGCAGGCCCCACCGTGCGTGCACTTTCCGCCAGCTCACCGGCGTCGGTACTACTGAACGTATTATCCTGCACCTGCAACTCAAAAGCGCCGACTTCACCATAGCTGACACCATCCGAGCGCCATTCTCCTGCCGTGGTTACTCCCGGCGCGACCGATAGTGCACCAGTCGTGCTGCCGAGCACTGCCGAAGCGACCGCAAGCTGCGGCGCGCCATCCCAACCGGGGGTCACCGCGCCCTGCGCATTCAATGCGGTCACGCGCACTGTAAAGCCACGTGCGGCGGTATGTACCGGCCCGCTCGCAGGGTCAGCATTGTTCAGCAAGCGGCTAGTCCCCGGCGTATTGATGTCATCGTCGCTGGCGATCACCTGAAAACGATCCGGCCGGATACTGAAATCATCGTGACTACAAAATACCGAACCGCTTGCGCTATCGGTTATTTCGATACGCGCCTTGCGCAGGGCATCAGGGTAGGCCGGCAGCGGCACTGTTACCCGGCCGTTATCAGCCAGAGAAAATGTCGCACTGCCGATAACATCAACCGCAAACCAACTAGTGCGGCAGCCACCCGCCGTTACCGGCCCGCTATCATCGATCGCATTGAGCAAACGCAGACTTACGGCGCCTAGAAATGCGGGATTGACATCGGAAAAATCCGGCAGCAAGGCGATGATATCCAGCGCTGAATTCGCACCGGCTATGCGTGTGGTAATTCCGTCCGCCGGCATGGCGCCGACATCAACCGCACCGAATATGCCCAGCGCCGATAGCGACGGTGCCGGACCGTTGCGAATTAATATTAGTGAATTGTTCTCATCCCCGACAACGATATCCATATCACCATCGCTGTCGATATCGGCAAACGCCGGTGCCGGAAAGGCCGAAACTTCGCCGTCAAATGCCTTTAACGGCACGGCCTTGCTGCGATTGAATACCGGCACACCCAATACCGGCTGATTCTCATAATAGTAAAGTTTGTGCCTTCCTTCTTCATCATGAATACCAAACACCAAATCGAAATCACCGTCTGAGTCCAGATCTGCAGCCGCCGGACGGGCCCATTGCTCGTTGTCTTCGACATCATAGAGCTTACCGATAAAGCTAGGGGCAGTGTCGGCGATATAAGCCCCTTGATTGTAATTAATATTGACGTTTGCAAATAGTTCGTCATCGTCTACCTTGGCACCACCCAATACAATGTCAATATCGCCGTCGACATCGATATCGACCAGCAACGGTGCCGCATCCTGGCCGATATCCATATTCTGCGGCAACGCACCATACACAGCGGTCAACGGGACAAAACCTGAAAAATGCGGCGGGCTTGCAGCCTGCATTGCCAACACTACCTCACCGGTATTAAAACCCAACACCAGATCGGCGCGCAGATCGCCATTCAGATCTAGCAGCGTCGGCACCGTATTACTAAAGCCGGCCGCTGCTATCGCGATGTTCAGGTTAAAAAACGGATTGGCGGTTCCGACGCGCTCGGCATACGTCCCGGCAAAGGCGGTACCGACGTTGGCAAAATAACGGATAGCGCCTCCGGCCGTGCCCAACACCAGATCCAGATCGCCATCTGCATCCATATCTGCCAACGCCGGCGCCGGCCGGTTGTCTGCAATACCGAGAAACGGGTTGTCGATATCAGCAACCTGACTGAACTGCGCATTAGCGCCACTGGTCAGTAACAGGCCGCACAGCAGGCTGAGGCGCATCGTCCATGCGCGCGGTGATAGCAGGCCGCGCAAAAAATCCGTATCAGTCATCAGAAATCAATGCCTCCACGCTTCTGGAAACATAACTCGCCGCACCGTAGCTGCCGGCGCTGCTATTTGCCGTCAATAAGAACTGCTTCACATCCTGATTGCTGATGCGGTGAGTCGTCTGCGTACAACTAACCTGCACTTCAAACGCGGGCAGGTTGATACCTTCCAGTGTGAATGTCTCGTTGACACAGCTACCGCTATTTAACACGGCGTAGCGTCCCCAGGCGATACCGGCCCTGGCAGCTGACAGTGCCCGCTCGTGACGCAACGACAAGGCGGCACTTGCGGAACTGCTCACCGCCATTCGACTCATGACTACCGCTAGCGACGCGATCAACATCAACAGGACGATCGCCATCACGAGTGCAAAGCCGCGTTGCCCGCCTATCGGATGCCGGGAGTTCACGGCGTATTCTCCACAGCTGTTTGCCAGCTCAGCCGAACGGTTTCGCCGTTTTCAGCGAGTTCAATATTGGCGGTCACGACGGCCTGCCGTGCGTTGACGACAGTGTAATTAAAGGCGCAATCCGCAACACCGGCGGCCACGACTATGCCGCTTGCAGGCGCGAAATCCGCCGCGGACGCAGGCTGAACCGCAGCGACCGGATAACCGGAGAAGCGCAGAATTTTTCCATCTTCACAGATATAGCTCACCGGGCCGCTGACCCGATAGACACGTCTTGCGGGCGACTGCAGCGGAAAAGTATGTGGCGGTGCGATAGCCACATGAAATTCGTTATCGTAGCCCGCCGGTCCCGGCGGTACCGTCGCTGTCACACTCAGTGACGCCAATTGGGGCGTCATCGCTGCACCTGCCCAGGGATCAGACGCTGCCAGACCAAGCGGATAAACCGCCAGATATTCGCCGGCCGTGGTGCCTAAATTCCCGAGCGCCGTCAGTGTATTGAATTCACTATCCGGGCTGCCCGCCCGCAGTCGTTCATTCTCCCCGGCCGGCCCCTCTGCCCGATAGCGGGCAACCGCAGTGGTACTGAGCAATTCTAAAGCCGTGGTACCACTGCGAACGCTATTGGGCAGCGCGCTGCGGACATCCCGGGCGATCTGCGACATGACCAGCGCAGCGCGATTGGTCATGGTCGTTTGAATCCGCTGCTGCACGTATTCAGCGTAGGGCAGCTGCAATACTGAAAAGCTGATGCCTACCACAACGGTCATGATCGCAAGCACCAGCAATAACTCGATTTGGGTAAAACCCCGCAGCTGCTTCATCGTGTAACCGCCGCGTGCAGCACAACATTCAACGAGTCCAACGAACTGACACTCACGGTAATAGCTGCAGCATCAGCAGCCGGCACCTCGCCGCCGGTCGGACCGAAGCTGGCGGTATTCGCTACGGTCACCGTCACGCGAAAGGAAGTTAAACCGGGTAACACCACACCGTTGGCACCGCGCGGCGGTGCATCATCCAACCCATCGTAGTCAAACACGTCGTCGAACTGGGCGCGATTGGCTTCGCCGCTAATACCGTCAGGGTCGGCAAATGGTTTGGCACTGATTTCGTCCAGATAGGCACCCGCCAACGCGGCGGCCTGCGCACCGCGCTGGGCGGCGGCTGACGCAGGCAGTGCGACGGAGCTGATTGAAACAAGCCCGGTAAAGGCGATCGCGATAATCATAATCGCAAGCAGCAGCTCGATCAGCGTGACGCCGCGTTGACTACGTCTGATCGCGTTGTCCAGAACCATGCTAGCGTAACTCGGTCGCGCCGGAACCTGCATAAATCACCAACTCACGCGCGCCGGAGCGTAGCACCAGATCCGCTGCCTGATCAGTCGTTGAGTCCGCGAATATCCGCACTGTGCTGCCGACATCTCCCTGCAGCGCGACGCCGGCATCGGCATTGCCTGTCACCGGCCGGCCGTCAGACCACTCAACATCAGCGGCGAAAGCAGAAGTGTCGCAAAACACCGCGGGGCGCATCGCTGTATAACTGCCCGCTTCTATTAAAAATTCTACGGCGCAACCGCTGGTTAGTGCCGCAATCCGTGAATAATCAAAGGCGGTAGCCAGTTCATCCAGAAAAAATTCGGCGCTCTGATCGCTACGGCTCAGAAACCGGGGTGCTGCATAGGCGGAAATTACGACGATGATGGTAAGCACCATCAGCAGCTCCACCAACGAATAACCCGCCATCGAACGCAATATCGCTGCCCTCTATACAAACAAAAATGGTGACCAAAGCCACCATTCCGATTTACCGAAACTACCGCATTGTGCTTAGCAGCCCGAGGTGTCCTCTGAGAATGACGGCGCCTGACCCTTGGCACCCGGCTCGGTGTATGTGAACGAACAGTTAGGAATGATCGTGGCGCCCGTCTTGTCAGTGGTGTACTCGACTATCCAGGAAAAAGGCACCGCGGTTTCATCGGTTGAAACCTTGTAGTTGCCGTCAAGCGTAACAGCATTACCCATGCCATCTGCGGTTCCCCGCGGATAACCCCAGGCGAGTTTCACGGTGGAGTCACCGGCGCCGCCCTCAACTGTTACGGTTGCCGCTCCGGGCCCCAACTTCTCTTTCTGTTCAACAATCGCCTTACCGTGAACCATCGCAGAGGCCGCACGTGCAGCGCCGGCCATGGCGCGGATATTAGAGCGCCTAGCATCACTTTGCAGATCCACGAATCTGGGCACGGCAAATGCCGCCAGTATGCCGATGATTGCGATAACAAAGACCAATTCAATGATCGTGAAACCGCGTTGGGTTGTTTTCATGGACTTTCTCTCCGGTTACTACATTAAAAATATCGGCCTTTGGTGAGCACTGCGGCCGTACATTCCGAGCGTACTCTCACTGCAGGGTGTAAAAATACTATAAATTGAACCACTTGCGCTACAAACTTGTCATCTGCCACATCGGCAGAAATATAGCTAAAGCCAGCATAAGCACCATACAGCCTACGATAAGAAGCATCAGCGGTTCAATCGCGGAGCTCAGATTTGTGACGCGGTACTCAACTTCGCGCTCATAAAAATCCGCGATTTCTCCCATCATCTCATCTATCCGGCCGGATTCTTCACCGACATTGAGCATTTGAACTACTAAAGGCGTAAACATCGACTGCGCTTCTACCGCCACCGACAGGGGCAGGCCCTCTTCAATCCGCTGC
>JBFJYC010000014.1:0-23893 GCA_041622815.1 Spongiibacteraceae bacterium
CCCTGTTGCAGTGGCTATCCAGCGGGTAATATCGCCATAAATTCATAAATTGAACGATAAAAAAATGCACCCACTAGTTAAAGAGATTGAGCGCGAGGGGCTTTCGCGCCGGCGCTTTCTGCGCAATTTGTTCCTTACTGCCGGCGGTGTGGCCAGCGCAAGATTTCTGACCGCCTGCGGCGGCTCTTCAAACTCCTTAGGGTTACCCGGTGCGGTGAACCCCTTTGTTGAAAGCGGCTTTGCAACGATGGGGCCATTGTTGGCAGCAGATGCGAATGGCGTGCAATTGCCTGCCGGGTTTACCTCCCGTGTGGTGGCTGAATACGACGCAAATGTGATTGCCGATGATGGCACCGATACCGGGTATGCATGGCATACCGACCCCGATGGGGGCGCCACATTCCGCACCGATGATGGCGGGTGGATTTATGTCAGCAACTCAGAACGGCGCGATAACACCACGGGGCCTGCCGTTGAGGGCGAGATTTACAGACCGGGCAATCGGCGTCAGGATGTTGCCCTGGCAGGCCTGATGACCGGTGGTGTCAGCGCACTGCGATTCAATGCTGACGGGGAATTGGTCGACGCCTACCGCTGCCAGGGCAATACCACGACCAACTGCTCGGGCGGCGCAACCCCCTGGGGAACATGGATCAACGGCGAGGAAATACTGGACGGGCTGATGTTTGAATGCAGCCCCCTGCGCGACGGCGGCGAAGCGGTACCTTTGCCCGCTTTCGGCATTAAAGGGCATGAAATGGTGGCGGTGGATGAAGCCGGCCGCGCGATCTACCACACCGAAGACGCGGGTGGCGATGATCGCTTTTACCGCACCATTTGGTCGGCAGCGGATTGGCCGGCCGGCGAGCGCCCGGTAATGGATAACGGTGTGCTGCAAGTGATGGGCGTGCCGGCCGGATTGGGCGCGGCACGCGAAGGGCCCACACCCATTGAATGGCACAACGCTCTGGCAGTCGATCAACCGCAGTTCCAGAACCGTCACCCCCAAAGCACGCTGATGGAGGGCAATGAGGGCGTTTGGTACCTCAACGGCTTTATTTTCCTCACCACCAAAAGCGATGACACGATTTGGGCAATCGATACAACGGCCAATACCATAGAATCGATTTATGACCCCACCGATGGCCCTATCGGCTCACCGGTGGATGCCGCCGAGCCGCCGCTGGCCGGCGTCGACAATATTACGATGACCCTGGACGGCGAAATGCTGGTGGTGGAAGACGGCGGTGATATGCGCTGCATGGTGTTGATGCCCGACCAAACCACAATCCCGTTATTGCGGCTGCCGGGTGACCCGGGGGCGACCGAGGTTACCGGTGTGGCGATTGCGCCCGATGGCCGGCGCGTTTACGTATCCGGGCAGCGCACATTCAATAGTGGCGACGGCGCAATCGGCTACAACATTGCCGGTATGACTTACGAAATCACCATGCCGTTTTCGGTGCAGGTAGACCGCCCGCTGGCGCGGCCGATGCCTGGTGCCACCGGGTAAAAATGCCGCGGTTGCTGAACATATCAACTTCACGGGAGCGCCCGGCTATCTGATTCCGGAGCAAGCCGGGCGGGTCCCACGCGCGCCAATCTGCTGCCGGCGCGGGCTTATTCAAGGTCTGGCCTTTACTGCATGAAACTTAGCGGCGTGTAAGAGCTGCTCGCCGCACCAGCGGTAGGCGACCAGATGCCCGGCCTTTGCCACCGAGTAATCGACGCAGACGATTTTTCCCTGCTCGCCCGCCGGGTGTCGCGCATCCATCGGCCTGGGCGCGCCCCCTTCCCAGTAGTGGCCCAACACCACCGGCGGCGCATCTTCCGGGTAGCCCGGCATTGCATTTTTCAGCTGTTCCGGCAGATCGCAGTCGTACGCCTTGCTGCCTTTTTTCAGTACGTTGCGCGGCAGGGTCACCTGGTGATATTTGGTTGCCCGCGATTTCCACCACTGGGTGCGCACCTCAGTACGCACTGTACCGCCCTTGTCTTTGAACGTGAGGCCGTCCGGCAGGGTCATTTCGTGACCTTTTAGCAGCGTTTCCAGCGCGTTGTATTCATCGCGGTCAGGATTGCTCGCCTTCACCAACAACTCCTTGGTGATTCGCCGGTCGTTGAGCAGCGGCGCACACAGGTCCATGAATGGTTCGTGCCAGCAGGCGTGGACCACACGCAGACGCTTTCCGTCGCCGGCATCGATCTCCAGCCACAGTGGTAACTCCCAAAAAAACGCCAGCGCCGCATCGCGTTTGGCGCCGGTAACCTGATCCAGAAAAGCTTTATGTTGGTATTTGTTTTTTTTAGACCATTTCCGCAATGGCTCACCGGTGTCCGGGTGCGGTGTGTGATACGCCAGCGCATTGAACTCGTGGTTGCCCATCACTGCCAGTGCCGCATCGCTGCGGACCATCGGCATCACGATTTGCAGCGTTTCCCACTGCCCGGGACCGCGGTCGATAAAGTCACCCAGAAACACCGCCGTGCGGTTGTCATGGCGGTAGCAGCCGTTTTTATTCTGGTATCCCAGCTCTTCCAGCAGCCGCTGCAACGGTTCATTGTAGCCGTGGATATCGCCGATCAGGTCATAACCGCCGGCACTGACTTCTGTACATGTCACTGTTGTCATTTTGAATCCCGATACATTCTCCATTCTCTGATTGATATTCTGTTCTATAAATCCGCCTCCCCGACATTAGCATCCCACACCCCGTCCGCACATGCGGTTGCGGTCGCGCCGTTAATTAAGCCCGTGGACAGCAGGACGATCACGCATCTATTCCAGATCCTGCTTCACGGTGGCGTGGGATACCTGCAACTCATCCATCATCACCAACAGCGGCACCACACGGTGCGCTTGCAGGAGCTGGTCGATGAGGTAGAAGCGTTCGCTGCGGTCCATCTTTTAACTGTCTTGCGGCAAGGCGTCGACGGCGCGATACAGCTCTTCGCATAACGCCTTGAGTGCAACCGCCTTCGTGCCGTCACCCAAAATGGCACAGGCCATGGCCTCCGGCACCGACTGCGCCTGCTTCTGCAAACGCCGGCCCGCAGCGGTGAGCTCAATGCGTTTCCGGCGCTCGTCTTCGCTGGAAATAACCCGCTTTAACCAGCCCTTTGTTTCCAGCCGTTTCAGGATTGGCGTCAGAGTGCCGGAGTCGAGACGGGTGTGTTCGCTCAGCGCTTTTACGCTGACACCGTCCGTTTCCCAGAGACTCATCATCACAATGTATTGCGGGTAGGTCAGGCCCAGCGGTGCCAGCAGGGGCCGGTAGGCCCTGATCAGCGCATTGCTCGCCGAATACAGGGAATGACAGATTTGTGCGTCGAGCTTCAGAGTGGCCATAAAATCATTATTGCAGTCAGATTGCCGCATCTTACTTTGCGCGCAAACTATTTGACAACTCGCTTTCCGCTATTTATATTGCGCACAAACTAATTGCGAACAATATATTTGGGGTACTGCTATGCCACTAATCAACGCCAACAATCGGGCCTTTGCCATATTCGCCTGTGTCGGGCTCCTCGCGCTGGCAAGCGTGCACCTTGCGCAGGCCGATGAGGCAAAACCGCTGGTCATCGCCGATGCTGACTTCGGCTGCGTGCTGGAGATGACGCCGGTGCGGGGATTTTTTGTCGATAATCTGACGGGCGACCTGGACGCGACCTTGGCGGTGGCCAACTCACCGGACGGCGGCACTTATCCGCCCGGTTCGGTGGTGCAACTCGTTCCCGGTGAGGTGATGGTTAAGCATCCTGAAGGTGTTAGCCCGGCGACGCAGGATTGGGAGTTCTTTGAATTGGCGGTGTCGCCTGAAGGCACAAAGATTAGCAAGCGCGGCTTTGACGATGTGGTCAACCGCTTCGGCGGCAACTGCTTAGAATGTCACGCTAAGGCCGAGCCGCAGTGGGATCTGATCTGCGAAACCGGACATGGTTGCGACCCGATTCCGCTGACCAAACCGATGGTCAGCGTCATCCAGAAAACCGATCCCCGTTGTGCCACCAAGCCCGCGCTCAGCGCACCGGAAATGGAGTTACTCGGCCAGCACAAGCAGCTGCTGCAACGTTAATCATCTTATGCCGGCAAGCTAAAGCTTCGCCGGCAGGGTCAGTTAATCAGATCGACCCGCGCGAGTCTGCGCGCCAGCCAGTGCCAGTGATGGTAGATGCTGCGCAGCACGTAGGACTCGATGCCCACCGGCACCTCATCGCGGTTATGTTTGACCGCTTTCACAATCGCTTTGGCAACGGTTTCCGGCGTCAGATTGCGGCGCTGGTACATTTGTTTGGTGGTGCTGCGCAGGCGGTCCTGCTCGGAATCGTCGACACCGACAAAGGTGGTCGCCAGCGTAATGCCGGTGTCGACAATACCCGGGCAGATGCTACTGACATGAATGCCATCGCCTGCCAGGTCGGCGCGCATACAATCGTTGAGCATACGCACCGCCGCTTTGCTGGTGGCGTACGCCGTTAATTGTTTGGTCGGCGAATACGCAGCTGCGGAGGCGATATTGACGATGTTGCCGCCCTTGCCCGCCTGCACCATTTGCTGTGCAAACAAACGCGAACCTTCGATCACGCCGAACACGTTGATACGCATCACCCGTTCCCAATCTTCCGGGCTGGTGTCGAGAAAGCGGCCGGCGATACCGATACCGGCATTGTTCACGACGATATCAGGTGTGCCGAGCGTGTCATCAACCCATTGTGCAAACGCCTGCATGGCTGCACCGCTGGCGACGTCGACGCTGCGCGCATAAGCATCCACACCCAACTCCCGTACCTCAGCCGCGGTTGCTTCAGCGCTGTCAGCATTGATGTCTGAGACCACAATACTGGCGCCCTGCTCTGCCAATGCCAGTGCCGTGCAGCGGCCGATGCCGCCACCGGCGCCCGTGATCACCGCCAGACGACCAGCAAACACTTTCGGGCGCCCTGCGGCGTGTACTTCATAGCGTTGTAGCTGCGCTGGCATCGCGCTGTCAGCACCGCCGTCGAGGTACTGCACAAACTCATCTACATAAGCGGCGAGCAGCTCAGGATTGCTCAACGGCAACCAATGTCGCAGCGGCAGATCGCGTCGCCACAACCGCGGTACCCAACGCTTGAGATCATCGGCCAGCCGCGGGCTGACGAAGCGGTCTTTGTTCGGCACCAATATCTGCACCGGCGCGTGAGCATGTTTTTCGCGGGGGCTGAACACGTGACGCGCAAAGTTGGCGCGGTACAATTTGATGCCATTGACACCATCGCTGACCTGGGTGTTGCGCAACGGAATTTGCACACCCTCCATCGCGCGCAACTGCCGCGGCCAATACTTGCCCATGCGGCGCCACAGTGCCGGCGCCAAACCCGGCAGCATAAAAAACAGCACGTACCAGGCCCGGAACAACTGTACCGTCACGTCCAGCAGTGCCCGC
Source organism: Spongiibacteraceae bacterium (assembly GCA_041622815.1). Classification (GTDB taxonomy): domain Bacteria; phylum Pseudomonadota; class Gammaproteobacteria; order Pseudomonadales; family Spongiibacteraceae; genus JBFJYC01. The sequence goes on from JBFJYC010000014.1 coordinate 5,427, forward strand.
GGTGTGGGGCGCCGCAAGCGCTCGCGTAACCACATGCCGGCGTGATCCAGACCCGGACCCGAAATCGAAGTGAAGGAGGCGATGCGGCCGTTGAGGCGGTCGCTGCAAACCGCTTCCCAGCTTTGAATAGAGCCCCAGTCGTGCCCGACAAGGTGTACCGCTTGCCCGGGACTGACGGCGTTGATCACCGCAAGGCAGTCGTCCACCAGAAACACCATATCGTAGTCGGCAACGGCGTCCGGCACGGTAGACTGGCCGCTGCCGCGGACGTCGTAAGTCACCACCCGATAGCTGCTGGCTAGTTCCTCAACAACACCGTCCCAGACCGTGTGGTCATCCGGGTAGCCGTGCACCAACAGCAGGGTTGTCGCATCCGGTTGCCCGCTGACGTAGACGGCGATGTCCACGTCGTGCGAGCGCACCGTCAATTGTTCAGCAGAACTCATAGCAGTCGTCTGTTAAGCGGGTTAACGAATCTGGATAGCCGAACTCCAGGCGCGCTCCTGAATGGTGGTCGGAAAATCCGGCCGCGGCTCAACACCGGCACGGATCGCGTCCCAGGTCGACCAGCGGCAGGTCGGGTTCTCCAAAACGCGGGCGTAGTAAAACGCGCGCTGACCCGGCACATACGCCGGGTCGCGCCACAGTGTGCGTAGTTGTGCGGCACCGGTACTGAGTGACGGCTCACAGTTACTGAGATCCACTGTCGCGCCGTTATCCGGGCAGCGCTGCGTCTGTGGATCTACCAGCTCACCGCCGGCACAGGCCACGTCATACACCGCTTCCTGCACTTCGCCGTTGTCGCTGATCCAGCCCTTCACAATTTGCAGCCGCTGCAGCGGCGTACTATCGGGATCGGCGTTGGCCCACAGCCAGAATACCGGTTGCTCACCGGCATTAACCGTCAGCTGTCCGCCCATGCTGGTGCCGCGCTGGTAGGCCTGCGCCACCGCGTCAGGGGCCGACATCATCGCGTCATCGAAGTCGGTACCGGCGAAGAAGCGCAGCGTCATCCTCGGCCCTGAAGTGGCAAAGGTTTCGCGGCGGCGAAAGGCATCGTAGATATGTTCGCGGGTATTGGCATCCGCCCACACCCCGGCCAGACCGGCAGCGCCGAAACTGGGCACCGAGCCGGAAATATACGGCTTGCCGTCAACATACTCGGCCAAACCACTGCTACCCAGATTGATCAACAGCCCTTCCCACCACGCATACGGCACCGAGCCCCGGGTTTTGCCATCGGCGGACAGCAAGCCCAGCTTGGAGACATAATTATCTTCGTCGACACCGCTGGCGGCGTTATGGGTATCACTGGAGCCGATCACGCCGAAATCGTAAGGGTTGCCGATACCTTGTTTTTCAAGCAGCAAACCCCGCTGCAGCGCCTGACGGACGTAACTGCCATCGGGCTTGCTGATTAACGATGAGGCAACGCGTTGGTTGGTAATTTCAAAACCGGCCCACTCGTCACGGGTCGACAGCAAGGGATGGGTTTCAGAGGTGCCCTTGATCTGGGTAATCTCCACCACCGGCTCGTTACGCAAACGCTGCTCAACATACGCCGCATCCATCGGCGTGCCGTCGGACTTCGTCATGGTAAACATATGGCCGTTAGAACCGTTGGAGTTATGCGGAATAGCCATACTCTCCACACCCTTGGCGCGCAGCGCATCCATCCAATCCCACAGGTCTTCCGGGTTTTCTGAATGCATGGCTGAGAACGGCTGCACGGGCAGATTCTCAGCATCTCTGAAAATGACATTGCGATGCAGATTACCGGCATCGGCCTCCATCGCGGTGTACTCATAGCCTACCAAGGTGGTGAACCGACCGGGTTCATTAAACTGTCTTGCGGCCGCGACGACTTCGCGCCAGGCATCCGACATGATGCTCTGGGCATCTTCAACCGGAATATCGCCGGCCTGAATGGCTTCGACATTATCTGATAAGAAATTAGCAAAGGCGCTGACCCGTCTGGCGGAACTGAGCAGGTCCGTGCCCTGCCGCCCGGGATCATTCAGACCGTGTACTTTTTTCACAGCTTCGTGCTTCGCGTAGGCTGTGCTGGTATCGGCTGCGGCCCGCGCCACACCCATAAACATGGCGTGATCGGTAACCGCATAGAAGTCCAGGGGCTTGCGCAGTTGCATATCAAAGCCGGCAGGGTGCTTCAGCACCTCACCGCGCGCGTAACGATAGGCATCAGCCGGCGTGGCAATAGTGCCCATACTAAAGCCATCGAATGACAGCGTTGTGTGCACATGCACGTCACCGAAATACGCCTGCCGCCCGGCGGCCTGCATCGTGACAGTCAGCGGCGCTTGCGCCGGTGGCAGCGACAGCACGCGATAATCGGTTTTGAAGATACCGCTGCGCCAGGCCGCGGCCATATTCTCGGCACCGACGGAGGGCGCCCGCTGCGTGTACCAGAGTACAAACCCACCGAGCAGCAGCACAGCGACCAGAACTTTGTTTTTTATCATGACTTATTCCGTGAGAATGTCTGTGCCGCGCATCCCGCGTATTACGCGCCCGCGACGGCTGCTTTATCGCGGCGATTGACCTTGTTGCGCATCCGCACAATCAGGTTACCCGTCCACACCGGCATTGTGCGACTAAAGAAGTCCGCCCAGCCGGCACCACGACCCACCAGAATGCGCGGCTTGTTTTTGCGCACACCCGCCAGTATATCGGCGGCGGCGCGGTCTGCGGTATTGACAAACAGCGCTTCAGAGTTGCGAATCCGTTTTTCGCGTGACTCACCCTCTTCTAACACCATCCGCGCGCTATGCACGATATTGGTTTTGATGCCGGCGGGAAAGGCGGTGGACACGTTCACCGGCGAACCCCGAAGCTCCAATCGTAACGCTTCGGTAAAGCCGCGCACGGCAAACTTAGACGCGTTATAAATACTCTGCCCGGGCACCGCGAACAAACCGAAGACACTGGAGATATTGACGATATGTCCGTCGCCGCTTTCCTGCAGATACGGTAAAAAGGTTTTACTGCCGTGAACCACGCCCCAGAAGTTAATGCCCATCAACCATTCCATATCGGCATAGCTGGCGTCTGCCAACCCGGCATCCACCGCCACGCCGGCGTTGTTAAACATCAGGTTGACCCGCCCGTGTCCGGCAATCACCTGCCTGGCAAAATCTTCCATCTGCTGGCGGTCGGCGACATCGACGACCTGCGTGCTGATAGTTAAATCAGCGGGCACTGCGCTATCGGCGCGCACTAAATCAAGCGTTTCCTGCAGCTGCCCGGCGTTGATATCCGACAGCGCCAGATGACAGCCCTGCTGCGCCAGCTGCATCGCCAGACTGCGGCCGATGCCGGAACCGGCGCCGGTGATCGCCGCCACTTTATTGGTAAAAGATTTCATGTATAGGTCACCTTGTCTGTGTGTTTTAAGCTGTGGTTGCAGGCTGCGCGGCATTGTCCAGCGATTGTCCGGGCGCGGCATCAAAGCGCAGCCCGTCCCGTTTACTGCCGCGCAACGCCCAGCTGTCGAGAATGTAGTTCATATGCAGGCTCCACGGCATCTTATTGCCCTGCTTGGGTAGCGAGTCCAGCGCACGCGCGATATAACCGGCCTTCAAATCAACAACCGGTGCTGTTTCGATGCCCTCAGCGGGCAATTCCGGGCGCACCGTGCGATAGCCTTTTTTATCCATATAACGGATCAGGCGGCAGATATAGCCGCCGATCAGATCGGTTTTCAATGTCCATGACGCATTGGTGTAGCCTACGGAAAACGCAAAGTTCGGCATACCGCTGAGCATCACACCCTTGTAGTTCACCTGTTCCGGCAGCCGCACCGGGGCGCCGTCCAGAGACAGTGTTGTACTCTGCAGCAGCTCCATCTTCAGACCCGTCGCCGCAATGATGATATCGGCGTCGAGCTGTTCGCCGGAGCGCAGCTTAATACCGGCGCTATTAAATGTGTCGATGTGATCGGTGACCATGGTCACACTACCGTTTTTGATGGCTTTGAAAAAATCACCATCGGGCACCAGGCAGATGCGTTGATCCCAGGGGTTATAGTCAGGTTGAAAGTGCTTTTTGATATCGTAGTCCGGTCCCAGCTGTTCACGCACCCCTTTCAATAAGATGCCCTTGGCGACCTCAGGCCGGCGCTTGGACACCTGAAAAAGCAGCATCTGCATCAGGATGTTTTTCCAACGCACGATCGAATGTGTCCATGCCGCCGGCAACATTTCGTGCAGGCGGTTGGCGAGCCCGTCTTCGGCCGGACGGCTGATGACATAGGTCGGTGAGCGCTGCAGCAAAGTGACTTTGGCACCGCCCTCCGCCAGCGTCGGTGCCAGCGTAATCGCAGTAGCGCCGCTGCCGATAATAATCACCCGCTTGCCGGCGTAGTCCAGATCCTGCGGCCAGTGCTGCGGATGCACGACCGGCCCCGGGAATTCGGCTTCGCCGGGAAAGTCGGGCTTATAGCCCTGATCATAGTTGTAATAACCGCTGCACATAAATAAAAACTGTGTCTCCAGCGTGCTCGTTTCACCGCTGGCCATATCGCGGATACCACAGCGCCACACCGCCGCGTCACTATCCCAGTCGGCCGACACCATGCGTTTGCCATAGCGGATGTTGTTATCGATACCAAACTGCTGCACCGTCTCGTTCAGGTACGCACGGATATCCTCTCCCGGCGAAATCGCTTTATTGCGTATCCAGGGTTTGAACTTATAACCGAAGGTATACATATCCGAATCCGAACGGATACCGGGGTAGCGGAACAAATCCCAGGTGCCGCCGAGGGCATCGCGCGATTCGACAATGGTGTAGGACTTATCGGGAAACTGCTTTTGATAATGATAGGCAACACCGATACCGGAGATACCGGCGCCGACGATTAACATGTCCAGTTTTTCTGTCTTCACAACCATCCTCGGAATGTTCTGTAGTTATTTTTATGATTGACGCCGCGCGAAGCGACTGCTTTTTGATTGACATCACCCGACCCGGACAAGGCGCCGGGTCAGGGGGTTTGCTTTACTAAGCGGCGGCTGCCGGCTGGATGTACTGCTGCATTGTCGCCAGCGTGCCTTCGGTATCCAGATCACCGTGATACTTGGCGGGATGAAAGCCCGGCATAAAGAAGGTGAGCCAATCCGGTGCCACCCGGAACAGCATAGCCTTCGGCGGTAGTAGCAGGTAACCGACGGCGCTCTTCAGCGTCGCCCAGCGGAAACCCAGACCGTCCTGACGCAGCAGCACCCAAGTGATACGCAGTGTGGTGAACGTAAACATAAAGCTGATAAACAGCATCACCATCCGCAGAAACAACCAGCTGCCGCCGGTTGCTTTGTACACATCAAAGGACACCGCACGGTGCTCGATTTCCTCTACCGCATGCCACTGATACAGAGCGCGGATACGCGGGTCCATACCAGCAAACACAATTTCGGGGCGGGTCAGCGCCTGCTTGGCGAGGATAGCCGTGAAATGTTCCAGACAAGTGGTTGCGGCGAGGTTGTAGCGCTTCCAGAAGCGGCTGGTTTTCGCGGCCTCGGTGCGCCAGCGCAACACTTTGGCGATGAACTTCTCAATATTGTCCATCGGGTAGCCGAAGCGCTTCGCGGTTTCGTTCATTTTGACGTGCACCAAGGAGTGCTGCGCTTCCTGCGCACAAAACTGCTTGATGTCGTCGAGCAGCTTCGGATCGGTGATTTCGTCTTTGTAGGCCAGTACCGAGCGCAGAAAATAGCGCTCCCCTTCCGGGAAAGTGATGGACATGGCATTGATGTAGTGGGTTCTGAACGGGTCATTGTCGACGTAGTAGCGTTCGACATTATCCAGATCCGGATTGAACTTACGGACCTCGATCGGGGTGTCGGTAAATGATTGTTGTGTTGTGCTGGTACCCATAGTGACCACTCCTTTTGGCAGGATTTTATGGATAATATTATTATCCATAAAGACTGTCAAGTACCACCCGGTTCAGCCGGCCAACCGCAGGTAGGCGTACTCACCGAAGTTGGATGCCGGGTCCAGCATCACCACCTGCTCGTAGTGCCCCCGCGCCTGCTCCGCATCAGCCAAGGCGTCGTACAGCCTCGCCAGATAAAAATGGCTGTAAATCTGGTACACGACGCGGATGGCGTCATTGGGCAGACCCAGATCTGCCGCTGTATGACGATCAAGTTCGCTCAGCATGTCCTGTAAGTGTTGGATCGCCTCCTGATCGGGCGGTATCCACTTGGAAAACATCACACAGGCGCGGCCGCGCAGGAGTTTTTGTTCCAGCGCTTCCTCCGCGTTGCCGGCCGCGCCCTCAACCAATGCGCGCTGATACAGCACCAAGGCATCGCCCAGCATTTCAGAGGCGTCGGCCAGCGCGCCGACCTCCGCGGCCTGCAACAACAGGTACAGCAATCTTGCGATAAACGACCAGGTCGAATGCTGATCGGCCTGCTGCAATTGCGAGAAGCAGTCGCCGGCCTCAACCATCCGCTTTTGCAGAGACAGCGCGACACACTGAATGGCCAAATAACGCTGCGCGTCAGCACCGGGTGCCGCCCCGTTGCCGCAAAACTCCAGCGCGGTAGCGAAGTCGGCCAGCAACACGGTCGCCGCAGCATATTCCAACTGACGCTCCGGGCCGGCATCTCCCTGCGCAATCGCCTGTCGCCAGCCTGCGATTGTCGCGTCGACACCAAAGCGCTTGCGAAAGACTTCGCTGGGCAGATAGATCGCGTCCAGGCTGTGCGCGACATCCTGTTCGGTATCATCGAGTATTTGCTGGTATTGGCGGCGCAGTAACTGGGTCTTATCGGCGATCATCCAGCGATTGAAGATCCGGTCAGCATCCGCGTGCAATTCAATACCCTGCGAATAATCGCTGCGCACCGGCAGGCTGTTAATCAGCGAATTGATCTGCAGCTCCGCCAACGCGACCAGATGCTTGCGTGCCTCGGCAAACAGCGACAGATCAATGCCGGCATCCCGGGCATTCCACAGCAAGGTGGCAATTTTTTCATCGTCCGAGGACACCAGCGCATCACTGTCGAGCAGCCCGTTCTTATACAACTCTGCGATAAACGCGTCATCGAAGGTCAGACTACCCTGGCGCGATTTCCGGGCATCCCCCAGCGGAACGATCGAGCTATCGGACTGCTGACTGAAACGCCCGGACAGCAGCGCCATTTCGAGTCGCTGCGGGTCGTGATTCTGTTCCGCAAAAATTTCGGCGATTTGGCCCAGCGAAAGCTTGGTTTGTTCTTGAAAGCGTTGTATCAGCGCTATCAGCCGCACGTGCTGATCGGAATACAGCGACAGGTTGCGGCGCGGCTTTTTCGCCGGCGGCAACAGTCCGTCGCGAAGATAATACTTAATCATCTCCCGGGTGGCACCGGACTGATCCACCAGCTCGGACATCCGATAATGCCCTGATTCCTGTTTTGACGCGGCGCGCTTAGCCATGACCTACCTTTACTTTAAGATTCAACCAAGCGCTTCAGCGCGGGGATTGCCTTCGCCCGCATTGTATTTCAGCTAAGCAGGCTATGCCAGATACGGATAATCAATTTATCCGCAATGCCGTGGCGCTGACGCTGCTATGAATCGATCGCGTCACCCAAGGCGCGCAGCAAGCCGGCGCTGTCAGGTGGCCGGCAACCCTGCCGGAGCAGACTCATCCGCATTCTGGAAAATCATCACCCTGCGGGCATACGGTATTTCAATGCCCTCGCGATCAAACGCTTCTTTGATCAGGGTGCGAAGCTGGCGCGAAACGCTGAGATGGCGCCCCGGCTTCACCCGGCACACCAGACGCACGGTGAGCTCAGATTCTCCGAACTGATCCAGACCGATCAGCTCAGTCGGGTTCAGTATGTCCGGATTTTGTTCCTGCAGGGCTTCGGCGGTGTCGCGCAACACACGGTAGACCTGATTGAGATCGCTCTCATAGGCCACGCCCACCAGCACCACCGCGAACACATAATCTTTGGAGTAGTTGATGACTTCACCGATAGAGCCGTTACGGATGATATGCAATTCGCCGTCACCACCGCGGATTCTGGTGGTGCGGATGTCGATGTTCTCAACCACGCCGCGGGTGGACCCGGTTTCGATAAAGTCGCCGACCATAAACAGGTTTTCAAACAGAATGAAAAACCCGGAGATAAAGTCGTTAATCAGTGGCTGCGCACCCAGCCCGACCACCAAGCCCAGAATACCGGCACTGGCCAGTATCGGTGTCGGGTCTATCTGCAGGGCTTTGAGAATTAATACAAACGCCAGCGCGTAAACCAGGTAACCGACAATACTCTTAACCAGCGGTACAAAGGTGAGCCGCTGCTTGGCCTCCTGCTCCTCCATACCTTCAACCGAACCCATGCGCTTGTCGATAATCAGATTGAATACTTCAATCACCGCACGGCTGAGGAAGAAGATACCGATGACCTGCACCAGACGCGGGCCGTAAATCGCCAGCGAGGCAATACCGGACAGTTGCGTCACCATCAGTGTCGCCATGGTGACATAGATAATGTATTCAATGGTGCGGCGCAGCAGCGGTACCAGACTGCGCAGGTTGTCGTAGTAACGCAGGAAATTGTCCGGGCGGCTGTAGCGGCGACTGAGTCCGTCGAGGCTGTCTACAAGGGCGGCGATGGCGCGCACGATCAGCATGCCCACGGCAAATATCAGGTACAGGGTTAGCGCCAGCGCCAGATTACTCTGCAAGGCGTCCGGCGCGCCGAACATGGCGGCCGCCGCCATAATCACCAACAGGGTGATGGTGGTTTTCTGAATCGACACCAGCGCGTTAAAAAACAGCTCGATACTCGCATCGTTGGCTTTGATCTGCTCAAAGGCCTTGGCCCGCGCCATCAGATTCAGCAGCCCGCGCTTAAGCAGGCGGCTGACAACACCGGCCACAATCAGCAGCCCTGCCAGCTTGGCCAGATTAATACCGAGCACACGCCAGAAACCTTCCGGCAGGTTTTGTAACCAGCTGCGGCCCTGCTCAAAAAGGTCAATTTTCTGGTAGAGCAGATAACCGCTGTAGCCAAGCACGCCGATAAAAGCCGGCGTCCACAGCAGCATCAGCAGAATCCGCACATTGCGACGCACGGTGATCAGCCGCAGCTTAAGCTTCGGCACCGTAGCGCGTTGGTCCAGGCGCTTGAATATAAAACCTACTACCGTATTAAGGGCAACGAGTAGCAGCAACATCACTACAATTGCAGCCACAAAGGTCAACGGGCTGCGATAGGCCACGGCAAGATCTAGCAATTCATTCATAAAGTCTGGCCTTAACTCAAAGATTAACTGGCGCAGCGTGGCAAGCCTTCAGGGCTGCAGCTGTGATTAGAGGCGGGATTAGTAATACGAGAGGCGCGTTATTATAAAGCCTGTCGGCGCCGGAATCTAAAAACTTGACGGATTGGCGCGGCGCCAGCTCTCCTGAAACCGTGCGGGTACCACACCATCAAGTAACTGCCGCGGTTGCAGCCACTCGTAAGCTTCGGCCAGGGACATATTGTCGCCACTCTGGGTGCGGTGCTGGATATGTTCCGGCGCCAGCTCGAAGGGATGGGAAAGGCCCGCGGCGGCAACGATATCATTGAGCGCAACCACGGTGTGGTGATGAAAGTTCGCCACGCGCTGCGCTTTGTCTGCCACATCCAAACCGCGCTGGCGGGACGGATCCTGAGTGGCAATTCCCACCGGACATTGATTGGTATGACAGTGCTGTGACTGCAGGCAGCCGAGCGAAAACATAAAGCCGCGCGCCGAGTTGCACCAGTCCGCACCGAGCGCCATGGTCAGTGCCATATCAAAACCGGAAATAATTTTGCCGCTGGTGCCGATTTTAATCTGCTCGCGCAGGCCGCAACCGACCAGCGCATTTTGGACCAGCAACATGCCCTCGCGCCGCGGCATGCCGACGTGATCGGTAAATTCCACCGGCGCCGCACCGGTACCGCCCTCCTTGCCGTCGACCACGATAAAGTCCGGGGTAATACCGGTTTCCCGCATCGCCTTACACACGGCGAAGAACTCATAGGGGTGACCGACGCAAAGTTTAAAGCCCACCGGTTTGCCGCCGGACAGTTCGCGCAGTTGTGCGATAAATTCCATCATTTCAATCGGCGTACTGAATGCGCTGTGCGCCGCCGGCGAGAGGCAATCTACGCCCTGCGGGATACCCCGCGTGGCCGCGATCTCCGCAGTAATTTTCGCCGCCGGCAGCATACCGCCGTGACCGGGCTTGGCGCCCTGCGACAGTTTGATCTCAATCATCTTCACCGTGTCGCCGGTGGCGCGATCGCGAAACATTTCCGGATCAAATTTCCCTTTGCTGTCGCGGCAGCCGTAGTAGCCGCTGCCGACTTCCCAGATCAGGTCGCCACCGGCTTCCAGATGGTAGGGGCTGATACCACCCTCACCGGTGTCGTGGGCGAAACCGCCGATTTTGGCGCCTTTATTTAACGCCCGGATCGCGGCGGCACTGAGCGAACCGAAACTCATCGCCGAAATATTTAAGACCGAGGCCGAGTACGGTTTACTGCAGGCATCACCGCCGATTTCGATGCGGGTGTCGTCATCGACCTTCGCTTTCGGCGCCATCGAGTGATTGATCCACTCAAAGCCCGGCGCTTTGACGTCGCGCTCGGTGCCGAAGGGCATGGTGTCCATGACATTCTTTGCGCGCTGATACACCAACGAGCGCTGTTCGCGGTCGAACGGCTTGCCATCGGTGTCGCTCTCAATCAGGTACTGGCGGATCTGCGGCCGGATACTTTCAAACAGATAACGGAAGATCCACATCGCCGGATAATTGCGCGCCAGACTGTGGCGGCGCTGCAACAGATCACGCACCCCCATCAGCGTAAATGCCAGCAGCACCAGACTGAGCGGGTGCAGCAGACCTAAGCTCGCGACCGACAGCAGCGAGCCAACAATCAGTACGATAAAGGGAATAAAGCGGACGATGGCTACTCTCCGGTGCGGGGGGTGATCGGCAGGAGTTTACACCAATGCCACTGTATCGTTATGTCGGGTGGCTACAGTATCGTCGCGTTGCGGTGCGGCCCGACTTGCACACCCGACGCTCCACATTATTATAGGCTGATGAAGTATTTCGCTATTTCCCCCGCGTGCCTGCTGGCGTGTGCGATCTTGCTCGCGGGCCCGGCAGCAGCCAACGACTTTGAGGACGAAATACGGGCGCTTGAGGGCAATACTGCTGATAGCGAACAAGCGGCAGACGTGGATTTTGCAGACGAAATCAATCAGCTGGATCAGGTGCCGGTTAACTCCAATCGCGCCGGCAGCTGGGGGTCGGATATCCAGCGCTGGAATGAAGGGAAGGCCATCATCGCCGACCGCAAACGGGCAGAACAGATCGGCGAACTCACACGAAAGTGTGAAACGCAATGGCGCAACGCTGATGCGACCGCCTGCCGGGAGTCCCGGTCATCTCAGGGGATGCTGCCGACGCTGACGGTGTCCTGCTATATCTCCTGCGCCGAGAATTGGCGCAAACGCTGCCCCCGCAGTCGCTACAAAAGCGCACGCTCATTTGACCGCTGTATTGAAGCAATTGAAGCCAGCGACCGGCGCCGCGCGGAGCGGCAGGCGGCGCGCCAAAAAGAAGCCGACGAGCGACGCGCAAAAATCCGCCGGCAGAACTGCCTTAAACAGCGACAATTCTGCCTGGCCGCCGAGAAAGAACTCAAAGCCGGCAAACTACCGACCAAAAAATACCCGGCCTGGACCGCAGAAGACGAAGCGAAGTTCGCCGAAGCCGACAATTTTCTGGATGCCGAACTCGAAAGCGCTTTACAGGAAGCCCGAAGCCTTGCAGATCCGGAGGATGCCGAAGCTAGCGCCCGGAAACAGGCCCGACTCGAACGCGAAGCGGCGCTCAAGCAAAAGGCCAATGCAAACCGTAACAAACGTGAACAGTGGTGCCTGATGCAATTCGGGCAAGATCAATACCCCTGTGCCTGCAACGAATTTCTGCCGGAGGGCATCCCAACTTGCGCCAAATAGCCATAAAAATACAGACTTTTATTCCGACACCTGCCGCACTCGGGCTTGTCATGCTACTGCTTTGCAGCGGCTCGGTTAACGCCGCACTGCCTAAGGAAGTGCAGGCAGACTTGCTTCAGGAAGAGATAATCCAAAGCCTGAAGAGTAACGACATGGATGCTGCGGCTAAGCAAATACAGCGCTATCGCGCGCTCGGCGTTGAAGTACCACCGACAATCATGATCATCGAATCCAAGGTTGCAATTGCGCGTAAGGAGTTTGTGCAGGCCAAGCGGGTACTGGAAGAATATTTCAATAAAACCGGCACCGGCCATCAGGATTACAAAAAAGCGTTGGCGTTATATAGACAGGTACAGGCACCGGCCAAGCAACAAGCAGGACGTCAGGCCGCTGCGAAAGCCCTCGCCGATGAAGAAAATAAGCAGCGGGCGGCGCACAGCGACGCGATTGCGAACTGCAACCGGGGTTCGGCTACTGCTTGCAATAATGCGGGCTACAACTATGACGTCGGACGCGGTGTCCGCAAGGATGCGGCACAAGCTGTGCGGTTCTTCAGTTTGGGCTGCGACAAAAATGATGGCCTGTCATGCAGCAATCTCGGCCTGATGTATAGCAACGGCCGCGGTGTTACCAAAGATTTCAGTACAGCCGTCGCTTATTATAAAAAAGCTTGCGGCCTTGGCGACCACCAAAAAGGCTGTCTGTTTCTGGGTGGTGCAAAACAGTTTGGAACAGGCACTGAAATTGATCCGGAGGGCGCCAAAGCTGCCTACAGTAAAAGCTGTAAGGCGGGCAACAACAATGCCTGCGTAAACCTAAAGTCCGTACCGAAGAGCAAACGGGAATTATTCAACGAACGGAAGCGACGCTGCGATAACGCCACCGACCCCACCGCATCCGCGGATTGCTTTACTGTCGCCATTCAATACTCGGATGGGAAAAGTGTCGACAAAGCCGCGCCCGGACCGGGCATTCCCAAAAACCCCGCGGAATCCGTCAAATACTATGCAAAAGCCTGCGACCTTGGTCACCCACAGGGCTGCTTACTGGCTGCGTTAAGCCTGAATAGCGATTCAGAGCTTAATCAGCATCACGAGATGCTCAGTCGGGGATGCAAACTAAAAGAACAACAAGCCTGCGATAGCCTGCAGCAACTCAGAGACAAGCTGCGAGCACGGACTGCGCCATTACAAACCTCATGTGACAACGGCAACGGCGCTGATTGCCGCAAGCTCGGCATGATGTATGACAAGGAGGGTAACGGCGTTATCAGGAACGACGCGAAAGCGGTCGAGCTCTACACAAAAGGTTGCTCTGCAGGTGATGGCCATAGCTGCTACAGGCTGGCGTTGAGTCACGCGTACGGCGACGGGACGGTTATCGATTTTCGCAGAGCAACAGAGTACTACCGCCATGCCTGCAACAGTGGCTATCCGTCCGGCTGTAGTAGCTACGCCAGAGCGCTGCACAGGGGTAAAGGTGTAGCCAGAGACTACAAGGCTGCACGTGAATGGTACGAGCTCGGCTGCGAACGTGGTGACCCGGGCAGTTGTGCCGGACTCGGCGTAATGTACGAGAACGGCGACGGCGTGTTCAGGAGCAAATCAAAGGCATTCAAATATTTCGAAAAAGCCTGCGCGCTGCGCGACAGCTACACGGGCTGCCTGTCGCTGGGCGAGGCATACGAAAACGGGAAAGGTACGCGGCGCAATACAAAGCTCGCCCTCGAAGCCTACGATCGATCCTGCCGCGTCAACAAATCCGAGAAAGGCTGCAGTGCCCGATCAGCACTGAAAAGAAAAACAAGCCACTGAAAAGTCGGGTTAGCAAGCCGGCGCTGAAACAGTGCCGTGAAAACCGGACTTACAGAGTGCCATCCACCCAAGCCCTGTCATCGCTTTTAGTCTGCAAGCGCGGCTCCAGCAGCAGATGTATAAACACCATCCAGCCGATCAGCCCGGCGTGTAAAAAGTCGTTGGCGTTAAACCAGATGCCCCGCGCCCACAGCCATTCGCCGATACCCGCCGCGGCGTAGACGAAATAGCCGGCGGTGACCACGAACAGCAGCCCCCAGGCCTGCATCATCCGCATATCCATCACCCGCGCCGTGCTGCGGTGGGCGAGTAGATTGACCGCGAACAACAGCAGGTAGGTCGGCGTGGTAAACATTACCAGCAGCTCGAAACTGACCAGAAATGCGTTGGGCATAAATGCGCCGCTCAGACACAAGCCGAAGTACACCACCGTGCTCACCGCCGCATAAATCATCAGCGCACGGCGCAGCCGACCGACCGCTGAGGTAAAGGCGACTCCGACCACCATGGCGTTGATATTGAGCATGGTCACCAGATAGTAGTTGATCTCAAACCAACTGAACTGCCGGCACAGCTCATAGCCGGCGCAGCGCACTTCATAGCTGAAGGCCTGATAGTGGATGCCGGCTAACGCCGCCTGCAGCCCCCACAACAACAGCGCCATACCCCACCACCAATGCGCGGGGCTGCCGACGCGGCGGCGCCAGATGCGGTGACCGATCCACGCCGCGTACAGCGCCAAACCGAAGATCAGTAAACTGGAGGACGGCTCGGTAATCATCAGTAAATCGCCCAGCTGCCAATAGGGTCTCTGCTCCAGCCACTCGGCGGGGGTGGTATGGGGCTGAAACGGTACCGCGGTGAGGCGGTCACAGGCGCTGAGCAACAGCGTGCTAAACAGTATCCAACAACGGCGGATCGCAACGGCCATGGTATTCCCTGTTATTACGACTGACGGGTATTCAGGTGACTCTTATACTACCCAAATACCACTGTGGCTGCGGTATAGTTCCCCCGAAAATAATATTGGAGACATATTGTGCCAAACCGACTGACCCGCTACGCGACCCTGTTCGCGGCCCTTGTTGCCACCGGCCATGCCGCAGCCGCCCCGCTTGAAGAAGTCATCGTGACCGCCCAGAAACGCGAGCAGAACCTGCAGGACGTGCCGATGGCGGTATCCGCAATCGGCGGTGAGGCACTGGCCGCAGCCGGCATCGACAATATTCAGGATCTGACCAAGCTGGTGCCGTCGCTGAAGTTCACGGCGGCGGATAACCCGCGCAATACCTCTATTCGGGTGCGCGGGGTCGGCACCAGCGTGTTTTCGGTCTCTGTCGAGCCGAATGTGTCGGTGGTACTGGACGGTGTACCGCTGGCACGCACCAGTCAGGCGAATTTTGAATTTGCCGATATCGGACGGGTGGAAGTGTTGCGCGGACCGCAGGGCACCTTGTTTGGCAAAAACGCCTCGGCCGGTCTGGTGCACGTGATTACCCGCAAACCCGGCGAAGAACTGGAAGGTGATGTGCGGGTAACTTATCAGGCGCAGGAACACGGCCCCGGCGACACCACGAAATCACAATTCACCTTCAGCGGCCCCGTCACCGAAAACAGCGGCGCGCGGCTTACCGGTTTCTGGCGCACGACCACCGGTCATATCATTGATGTGAACAACGACAATGAAAAACTAGCCGGCGGTGAAAGCGGTGGCCTGCGCGCTAAATACCAGTGGGATCTGAGCGACCTGCTGTCGCTGCAGGTCAATGCGGAATATCAGGCCGCCGACGGCACCCCCCACCCCTTTGTCTATCGTGACGCCGGCCCGGAGGTTCGCCAGAGTGAAGCGCCCGCAGAGCCCGGTGAGGACAACAACAAAGCCACCACGCAGGGCAACACCAAGTCAGAAATCGTGAATAAAGCGATATCGCTGAATGTCGACTGGGAGATCGGCGATCTCACGCTAACCTCGATCACCGGCCTGCGCAAAACCACTTCCGATGAAGACCTATCTTCCGGCCCGCTGTCCGGCGAGGGCACAACGCTGGAATTTAACGGCGGCGACCGCGAAATCAGGACCTTTACCCAGGAGGTGCGCCTGACCTCACCCGGCGGCGAGAAATTAGACTGGAGCGTCGGCACACTGTGGTTTGAAAACTACCTGGAAAACACCTTCCAACGGCTGCTGACTGATATTGAGCCGGCGATTGCACTGAATAACCCGGTGTTGTTTTTGCTGCCGGCAGGGCCCGGCAACCTCGACGCCGGCGAGTTTCTCAATACCGCAGTGAAGACTGAAAATCTGGGTATCTTCGGACAGGCGACCTGGCATATGACCGACAAGCTCAATCTTACTTTCGGCGCGCGCTATATCCACGAGGAACTGGAATCGCGCTTTGTGCGCAGGAACTTCGCCGTTGAAAGCCAAAGCGGTGCGCCGGTCACAAGCTCTGAAGCGAGCCAGCCCTGGACCCGGGTCCGCGACGATGCCTTCTCCGGCACGCTATCGCTGCAGTATGACTGGGGTGAACACAGCGTTGCCTATACCACACTGGCCCGCGGTTACCGCGGCCGCGCCTTCGACGTCAGCAGCTCATCGCAGGCCGGCGCGCTCGATAATCCGATTGAACCGGAAACCTCGACATCTTTTGAAGTCGGATTGAAGTCGCGATTGTTCGATGACCGTCTGGAAATCAATACCAGCGTGTTCTATACCGTGTTCAAAAACTTTCAGGCGCAACTATTGCGACTGTCCGATAGCGGTGCAGTGGAATCAAAGCTGGCTAACGCGGGTGAACTTGAAACCAAAGGCGTTGAAATCGATTTTAAAGCGGCGATTGTCGACAACCTGTCGCTATCCGGCGGGCTGCTGTATAACCGCGCGGTTTATAACGAGTTCATCACCCAGTGCTACCCGTCGCAGGGTACCGCCGACGGCGGTATCGATACCGACAACGACGGCGATTGCGATCTCAACGATGTGGCCGGCTCACCGCTGGACAATGCGCCGGAGTGGAGCGGATCGCTCACCGTCCGCTACGATTACCCGCTTAATACCGCCGGTCATATTGTTTACGGTCAGTTGAGCGGGCGCTACCAAAGCGAGGTTGTGTTCTCGAACACGCAACACCCGAATACCGTCCACGATGGCTACAGCGTCTATGACCTGCACGTGGGCTGATTGGCACCCGGCGGGCGCTTTGAGCTAAGTGCTTTCGCCAAGAACCTGCTGGATGAACGCTATGCGTCGAATATCTTTGCGCTCACCGTACGCCGGGATCAGCGCGATGTGACGCAGTTTCTCAGCCCGGAATCACGCCGCGTGTTTGGCGTCAGCGGGCGCTGGCGCCTGTGATGCGTAAAGCGCTGTTGATCGCAGCCGCCCTGCTCGCCGGTTGCGCCGATTCTGATATCGGCAGCCGCAGCGGCTCGCCACTGGACCACCTGCCTGACAATATTACTTTGCTGCATCCGGAAGGCATGCGCGCCGACTTCTCCGGTGACGGGCAGAAATTATTGTTTCTCGATGCTCTGATCGGCAACGTGCACGAAATTGATTTAAAAAGCGGTGCGACGCGCCCGCTTACCGCGCATTTCGAACACGCCGGCTTTACCCGAGCCCGCTATCTGGCCAACAGCGATCTGCTGTTGTGCGGGCCGGAAGCGGGCGCTGCCGACCATGAGGACGGCGGTCGCTGGCATAGCGTGCTGTGGTATTTGCCCGCGAAGGGCAACCAGACTGCACAACACCTCGGCGAGCCCTGCCACGAAGGCCCCGCCGTGGCGCGTAACAGTATGCGCATCGCCTGGAACGTGTCTGACTTTCCCGACAAAGTGGTATTCGGCCGCTCTGAAATCTGGATGGCAACGCTCGCCCTCATCAACGGCAAAGCCGAGCTAACCGAACGCCGCAAAGTCGTTGATCGATCCGACTTTTACTATTTAGCGTTTCTGGAGGCGCAGGACTTCCGGCCGCCGCATGAAAACGAACTGTTGTTCTCCGCCTACGCCTGGCGCGGCGGCGAAGTGATGGGCATCAATCTGGACAGCGGTGAGGTCAGCAATTACTCAAAGGACTGGGGCTACGACGAACCCGAAGGCGTGTTCGCTGACGGTGAAAGCATTGCGGTGGAACGCGAGCCCCACACTTTTACCGCGGTACCGAAAGGCGATATTGATATCTGGCGGTTGGCGCTGGACGGCAGCGGTGACTATACGCGGCTGACGCGCTTTACCGACTTTGCCGGCTACGGCGCCAGCAATCCGGTGCTTAGCCCGGACGGGCGCTATATGACGTTTCAGCTGCGCATTAAAGGCGGCGACCACGGCAACGGCGCCGGCTTACTGCTGTATAAATTGAACTATAACTGTCAGGCCAGAATTTCTTCGGTATCCGCCGCCACAAAGTTGTGAGGATCTTCGATCACGTTCACTTCCACCAGATTGCCGGCCTTGCGCAACAACTTGCGGCAGTCGGCACTGAGGTGGACAAGGTGCAGGGTTTTCCCGGCATTCAGATAACGTTCAGCCAGCGTATCGATCGCCTCCAGCCCTGAATGGTCACACACGCGTGACTCGGCGAAATCGACAATCACATCATCGTTCGCTTCAGCCGGATCAAAC
>JBFJYC010000015.1:0-20751 GCA_041622815.1 Spongiibacteraceae bacterium
GCACCGACAATGCTGGTGACCAAACCGATGGTCGCCATAATCGCGAGCTTGCTCGATTCGGGTACGTAATACGTTTCGTAATCCGTGCTGGGTTGGCCTGCCATTGTTGCTCTCCGTCTAACCTGTGGTGCCCGCGGGCGCCCGTTTATCGCGCTGCCAGATCCGGATCTGTGCTGACACGATCAGTTACATCAAAAATTGTGTACGACAAAGTGATTGACTGAATATGGGCGGGTAAATCCCGGTCCACAATAAACTGCAATCCCAGCTCTGCCGATTTGCCAGCCTCCAGAGGTTGCTGGTTAAAACAAAAACACTCGGTCTTGTGAAAGTAGGGCGCGGCTTCAGAAGGGACGATACTCGGTATCGCCTGTCCGACCATGCTGCGCTCTTCCGGATTGGTAGCGATGTAATTAATCGTCGTCGCCGCACCCGGGTTAACTACAACCATTCCGGTTTGGGGCCGGAAGCCCCAGCTCATATCTTCGTTGTTACTCGCCGCGAAGCGAACCTTTATCTCGCGACTAGTATCCACGCTTGCCTCAACCACCCGGTAACGTTCACCGTTGGTTTTGCCGTTCAGGCCAAGTACGTCACAGAGCGCGTTATACAAGGGCACCATGACCACAAACACAAACGCAAACATCGCCACAGCGCCGAGCACCAGCTTAAAGCTGGTGCGTCTGACTGCGGCTTGAGTTTGCTGATCAGCCATGCATTTCGCTCTCTTTGAGATCCGGCGGCGTGGTGAACGTGTGGTACGGCGGCGGTGTCGGCAGCGTCCATTCGAGACCGTGAGCGCCTTCCCATACGCGCGGCTCGCTGACCGGCTTGCCGTGAGTGATGGTACGCACCACGTTGAACAGGAACAGCAACTGACTGGCACCGTAAATAAACGCGCCGATCGAGGACATCATATTGAAGTCCGCGAACTGTAAAGCGTAGTCAGGAATACGACGCGGCATGCCGGCCAGGCCGACAAAGTGCTGCGGGAAGAAGGTCAGGTTAAAGCCGACAAACGAAATCCAGAAATGGGTTTTACCCATAGTCTCGTTGTACATCTTGCCGGTCCACTTCGGAATCCAGTAGTAGATTGCCGCAGACATCGAGAAGATTGCACCCGCCACCATGGTGTAGTGGAAGTGAGCTACAACAAAGTAGGTATCGTGATACTGGAAATCCGCCGGTGCGATCGCCAGCATCAACCCGGTAAAGCCGCCCATGGTGAACAGGAATACGAAGGCAATTGAGAACAGCATCGGCGTCTCAAAGGTCAGCGAGCCTTTCCACATCGTGGTGATCCAGTTGAACACCTTCGCCGCGGTCGGTACCGCAATCAGCATCGTCGCGTACATAAAGTACAGCTCACCGGCTACCGGCATACCCACGGTATACATATGGTGAGCCCAGACGATAAAGGACAGGAAGGCGATCGCCGCGGTTGCATAGACCATCGACGCGTAGCCGAACAAGGGCTTGCGGGAGAAGGTCGGAATAACCTGCGACACCACGCCGAAGCCCGGCAGAATGATGATGTAAACCTCGGGATGCCCGAAGAACCAGAACACGTGCTGGAACAATACCGGATCACCGCCACCGGCCGCACTAAAGAAGCTGGTACCGAAGTGAATGTCCATCAACATCATGGTCACCGCACCGGCGAGTACCGGCATAACCGCAACCAGCAGGAACGCGGTAATAAACCAGGTCCATACGAACAGCGGCATTTTCATGTAAGTCATGCCGGGTGCGCGCAGGTTCATGATCGTCGCGATGATATTGATCGAACCCATGATCGATGATGCACCCATGATGTGCACACCGAAGATAAAGTAGGTGACACTCGGTGGCGCATAGGTCGTCGATAACGGCGCGTAGAAAGTCCAGCCGAAGTTGGGGCCGCCGCCATCCATAAACAGGGTAGAGACCAGCAGCGCGAACGCGGGCGGTAGAATCCAGAAGCTGAAGTTATTCAGCCGCGGTAACGCCATATCCGGCGCGCCGATCATCAACGGAATCATCCAGTTCGCCAGACCGACAAAGGCCGGCATGATGGCGCCGAAGACCATCACCAGTCCGTGCATGGTGGTCATCTGGTTGAAGAATTCAGGCTGTACGATTTGCAGTCCGGGCTGGAACAGCTCGGCGCGAATAATCATCGCGAATGAGCCGCCCAGAATAAACATCGCAAAACTGAACCACAGGTACATCGTACCGATGTCTTTGTGGTTGGTGGTAAAAAGCCAGCGGCTAAAGCCCTTGGCCGGTCCGTGATCGCCCATGCTAGTGCTCCTTACTGACCTTTCTTGAATTTATAAACGTCTATCGGCTGGACCTTGTCGCCCATGTTGTTGCCGAAAGCGTTACGCTGATATGTCAAAACCGCTGCGAGGTCGACCTCGTTCAGCTGACCACCGAAGGCCTGCATCGCCGAACCGGCAACACCCTTAACGACTACATCCAGATGCACGGCAACATCGCCGGTGGCAATCGCGCTGCCGGCGATCGGCGTACCGACACCGCCCTCGCCATTAGCACCGTGACAGGCGACACAGCTGCGCTGATATACCTTGCGACCGCGGTCATAGAGCTGATCCATGGTGAAGGTCTTGTCCATCAATGCGGCGATTTCTGCGGCTTCCGCACGCTTCTTGCCCATCCAGGCATCAAACTTCTCGGGGCTGACCACATTGACCACAATCGGCATAAAGCCGTGGTCACGGCCACACAATTCCGCGCACTGGCCGCGGTAAACACCCTCCTGGTCGGTTTTGGTCCAGGCTTCGTTGATAAAGCCGGGGATCGCGTCGCGCTTGACCGCGAGTTCCGGCACCCACCACGCGTGCAGTACGTCGTTAGCGGTAACCAGGAAGCGGACTTTTTTGCCGGTGGGTATTACCAAGGGTTCATCGACCTCCAACAGATAGTTAGACCCCTTCGGCTCCTCATTGTTTATTTCGGATTGCGGCGTGCGCAGCGACGAGAAGAAGCTGACGTTTTTGCCGTCATCGCTCAGATATTCGTACTTCCACTTCCACTGATAACCGGTGATCAGAATATCCATGTCTGCGTCTTCGGTGTTATACACCTCGATCAGCGCCTTGGTAGACGGACCAACCATAAACAGCAGAATAATAAAGGGGACGACGGTCCAGGCAATTTCGAGCGAGGTATTGTCATGAAACTGCGCCGCTTCCGGGTGCGCCGAACGGCGGAACGCGATCACCGCATAAAACATGACGCCGAATACCAGCACCCCGATAACGACACACAACCAGAACACCGCCATGTGCAGGTCGTACATGGTCTGGCCGATCTCTGTGACGCTGGGCGTCATATTGGTTTCCCAACGCTTTGGCTCGTCTGCCCACAGCGTCAGACTGCTCAGCAGCCCGACCGCCATCATCAGGGCACGTGGCAGAACACCACCCGATCGCCTTTGCAACCAGTTTGCTCGCATGCCGTGTCTCCATTTGGTGTTGTCTAGGGTAGTGCCGGGAACAGGCCACGGCGCGAATGGCGCGCGCTCTGAATCCAGGGTCGGCCGCCACGAGGGCGCGATTATACCCAAATGCGGGCACTGCGCCACTCTGAAATGACCTTGAATGTGGTGCTAAGTACTAATCCGAAGTGCTTGTTTTTTATGGAATCCTGCTACACGACACCCACATCAGACCCGGCGGCGTGCCGAGCGCAAGATGATCATCCCGGCCACGGCACTGATCATCGAGCCCAACAGAATCCCGAGCCGGTCAATCCGGGCATAGCCAGCACCGCCCTCGGCGAACGCCAAACCGCCGATAAACAGGCTCATGGTGAAGCCGATGCCGCACAAACAGGCGATGCCGGTCATTTGGCGCCAGGTGACGCCCTCGGGCAGCGATGCCCGCATCACAAACACCGCAATCGCGGTGAACGCCAGCACGCCCAGCGGCTTGCCGACAACGAGCCCGAGCATAATACCGAGTGGCACGGGGTCGATGACATTGGCCAGCGACAGGCCCTCCAGCGCCACACCCGCATTGACGAAGGCAAACAGCGGCAGAATAAAGAAGGCCACCCACGGATGAATGCCGTGCAGTATCGTATCCAGCGGCGAGTGGCCGTCTTTGACTGTGGCGGGAATAAACATTCCGGTAATCACGCCGGCGAGGGTCGCATGGACACCCGATTTGAGTACGCAGACCCAGAGCACGATCCCGACGATCAAGTAGGGCGCCATGGCCCGCACACCGGCGCGATTCAAGCCAGCCAATACCGCGATCAGCAGGCCTGCAATCAACAGCGATTCAAACGACAGCCCCGATGTATAGAAAAACGCGATGATTACAATCGCCACGAGGTCGTCAATGATGGCGAGCGTCATTAAAAAAACTTTCAACGAGCCGGGCAGGCCTTTACCGACCAGCCCCAGAATGGTCAAAGCGAAGGCGATATCCGTCGCGGTGGGCACCGCCCAGCCCTGGCTGGCGCCGGCGTCATCGACATTGATGTAGAGATAGATCAGCGCCGGTACCACGATACCACCGAGCGCACCCATCGCCGGCAGCACCGCCTGGCGCCGGTCAGCCAGCGAGCCGGTCAGCGCCTCCCGTTTGATCTCCAGCGCCACCATAAAAAAGAAGATCGCCATCAGGAAATCGTTGGTCCACAGGAACAGCGGCTTCTCGACATTGATCGTGCCGATCCGGGCCTGACCCTCGAGGTGAAGCAGTGCGGAGTAGGCACCCTCAAGCGGCGAGTTTTTGACAATAATTGCGAGTGCTGCCGTGAACAGCATGACTAAGCCGGCGGCGCTTTCCAGTCTTAAAAAACGCGTCAGCCCGTCACCGAAACGATCAAAGAAATTTTCAGGTCTACTCATACTGCACTCACCACCATCGTTAAGGTCCTATGGTAATAGGGCGCCGCTGCGGATAGCCAGCGATATCGGGCACCGCCGCTTCACAGCAGACTGAAAATTGCGTTAATGTGCGCTACTTAGCCAGTCGGCAAGCGGGTAGAAGGAGCGGTACGATGCACAAGAAATTTCTGATGGTCGCGGTAATCTGCACACTGGTGTCGGCATGCTCGCGCGATGAGGATCCCGCAGCGGCGGCGGCAAAAGCGCAACACGCGGCGACCATTGCAGGCGGTGAGAAACTTTTCAATCAATACTGCTCAACCTGCCATGAGCGAAGAGGTCGCGGCGACTACCTGCACAATATCCCGGTCACACTGCTGAACCGGCGCTCGCCCGCCGAACTGATGGCCTGGATTCGCGGCTCGGAAAAGCATCGCGAAATGCCAAACTTCCGCCAGCTTAGCGATGAAGAGCGCGTGCAGCTCGCTACATTCTTACGCGCCCAAGCCGGCAGATAGGGCGACGGCGCCGGCCTCAAAAAGCGAAGAAGCCGCGGATACCAAGAAGAACACTGTTAACCGCCACCGAGGTCAGGATCAGCCCCATAATCCGGCTCACCACATCGGCGCCGGAACGACCGATCACTTTATAAATCCATTTTGCCGAGAGCAGCAGCAGCAGCTGAATCAACAGAATAATCGCCAGTATCGCGGTGGTTTTCAGCTGATGCGCGAAATCAAAACGGTGGTTGTCGGTCAGCAATACCACCGCCATCATCGCGCCGGGACCGGCAATACTGGGCACTGCCAGCGGAAATATCGCTGTGTCGGTCGCGCTTTTCAAAATCCTCAATTCTTCTTCCGGCTTGCTCTCACCGAAGATCATCGAAAACCCGAAAGCAAACAACACCAGGCCGCCGGCGATCTGAAACGCGCTCAGCGGCACCTGCATCGCCTCGAGCAATAGCTGCCCGGCAATAATAAAAAACAGCAAAATCACCGCGGCAATTCCAACGGCGCTGATCGCGATTTTAAACCACTCTTTGGGGTCGTGGCGGCTGGTTACCGCGAGGAAGACCGGCACCGTCCCGATCGGATCAACGACCGCCCACAGCAGCACAAAAATCTGAATCGCTTCATTCATCGATCAAAGCTCTTTGCATAAGGTCATACCTCCGGCTTTTCCAGCGCTTCCAGCTGCCGGTGGCGGCCTTCAATCAGCTTTTGCAGACGCTTCGCCTCATCGCTGCCACTCTTGAGGGTCGCGAGCTTGGCGGTCAGCGCATCAATGCTGTCGCGCAACGCCTGCTTCTGACTGGCCACGGCCTCGGCCTGCTCGGCCTTGTCGAAGACAATATCCTCCGCGGTTGAGACTACAGCAGACTCCCTGTGCTCGTGCCCCGCCTCCGGAATGACCAGCTCGCCAGCAGAGCCGCGTCGCTGCATCATGAACGCCGGCGAAACAATCTCGACACCGGCGGCATGCATCGCGTCCAGCACCGCGCAGTGCAGCACAGACTTCGCCGTGAGCACGCCTTTAACTTCGGTCAGCAGCCCCGCGACCTGATAGCTGACCGCATGATCTAACAATTCCGTCACATGCGCATAGGGGCTTTCCAGGCCGGCGTCTTCTGCGGCGGCGATAAGCAGTTGTCTGGCTTTTTTGTGGTGAACATTGTAGCCAAGGCTGACCGTGACAGAGATAATCGCGCCGGATCCCTGCGTCGTTTTGATCGGGTGCGACACCAGATAACTGTTCGGAATCGCGATTAATTCGCGTGCCTCGGATTGAATTTCGGTATCGAACAGTCCGGGCTCCGACACACGGCCGAAGTAATCGCCGACGCGGATAAAATCGCCGGTCGAAAACGGGTGCGTGAAACGCAGCAAAAAACCCGCCATCAGATTGGCGACTATGGAGGTCGAGGAGAAGGCAAAAATACCGGACAACAGCAGGCCGATCAGCGCCACCACCTGGTTCCGCGATGACTCGCTCACCGGCAGGCTCAACACGATTAAAATAACGCCGGCAATGGTCGCCGCCAGCAACGCTAACTGTCGCGGTATAAGTTTGCTGGTCGGCATTGACGGCTGACGCACAACCAGTACCCATTGCAACAACCACAGGCCTGCGACAACGCCCAGGGTAGTCAGAATCAATGGCGCAAATATCAGCATTATGCCCGCCAGATCGCCTACCTCACTCATCGCCGCCCGCTCCCGCATCGATAAATTTTATCGCCTGCACCGGCTCTTCATGGGGCAGAGTATCGCGGTCCGGTGCCGCCTGGTTTACCCGCGTCGCCGGCTCCGCGATATCACGCTCTTCACCGCCCTCGCTAAAGCCGCAGGCGATACATTCGCGGCGCTCGGTCTCCGCTTCACGAATCAGAACCGTTTTATCCATTTCACCGCAGCGTGGACAGACCGCGCCGGCAACAAAGCGTCGGGCGGCGTGGACACTTTCAGGCACATAGTTGGGCAAAGCGATTACCTTGTGGTGCTATAAACCAGCCAGCTGAGATAGCCGATATAAACCAGCAGCAACAATGCACCTTCTGCACGATTAATGCGACCCTTGCCATTACGGCCGGACGCAACCACACAGAATAAAATACCGAGTGCCACCATCAGCGGATAGTCGCGGCTGAGTACCGCGGGATCGACCGGCCCCGGACTCACCAAACCGGGGATAGCCATTACCCCGAGCAGGTTAAACATATTCGAGCCGATTACATTCCCGATAGCGATATCGTATTCGGCCTTGCGTGCTGCACTCATCGATGCCGCCAGCTCCGGCAGACTGGTACCGATAGCGACAATGGTCAGACCGATAATCAGATCACTGACCCCGAGTGCCTGGGCGACGCCGACCGCGCCCCACACCAAAACTTTGGCCGAGCCGATCAACACCACCAGGCCGATTAGCAGCGTCACAACCGATTTCGGCAAGGTCATACTTTCGATAATGGATTCGTCAAACTCTGCAGCCAACACATCCGCATAGCCGGCGCGCGCCTCAAACGCCTGCCGCAGCACCACCAATACAAAACCGATTACCAGCAGCGCGCCGTCAAGCACGCCGAGTTCACCGTCGAGCAGCAGCACCCAACCGGCCACCATCACCAGCATCATCAGCGGCAACTCACGGCGGATAATATTGGACTGCACCTTCAGCGGAATCAGCAGTGCGGTGAAGCCGATAATGAGCGCGATATTGGTGATGTTCGAGCCGATGGCATTACCGAGGGCCAGACCCGGTTGCCCGTCGAAGGCGGCGATGCCGGACACCAGCATTTCGGGCGCCGAGGTGCCGATACCGACAATCAGGATTCCAACCACCAACGGCGACACGCCGAGCAGCCGCGCCCCCACGGAGGCGCCGAGAATAAATTTATCCGCGCTCCACACCAGCGCAACCAGACCGAGCGCCAACGCGCCGACGTGTAGCAACATTAGTGGCGCAACCTCTCGCGCAGGTTTTCAATCACCGGCGCGGTTTGTGGCCGCACGCCGCGCCAGATGTAAAAGGATTCGGCAGCCTGCTCTACCAACATGCCGAGCCCGTCAGATACCGCCCAGGCCGCTTCTCCGGCAGCCCAGCGCATAAAGGGTGAGGGCTGGGCGCCGTACATCATGTCGTAGCAGGAGCCGGCATCGCTGAGCACACCGGTGGGCAGCGGCGGCAATTCACCCTGCATGCTGGCGCTGGTGCCATTGATGACCAGATCAAACTGGCTGCCCGCGATCGCCGCATAACTGCAGCCGCGCACATCGCCGCGCGCACTGAAACTCCGCGCCAGCTTTACCGCACGGTCTACCGAGCGGTTGCAGATCACCACCCGCTCCGGTTGGCATTCCAGCAACGGCCCGAGAATACCGCGGACGCCGCCGCCGGCGCCGAGAATTAAAACTTTCTGCCCCTCGATATCCCAGTTCAGGTTATCGGCGATATCCCGCACCAGTCCGACACCGTCAGTGTTGTCGCCATGCACCCGGCCATCACCGAGCAGGCTCAGCGTGTTCACGGCACCGGCAAGCTCGGCGCGGGGGCCGAGCTCATCGGCGAGCTTAAACGCCTCAATCTTGAACGGCACCGTAATATTCAAACCGCGGCCGTCACCGCTGAAAAAATGCCGCACCGCAGGCTCAAAACGGCCGAGCCGCACCAGGTGGGAGCGATAGCGAATCGGCTCACCGGTTTCGCGGGCAAAGGCGGTGTGAATGCGCGGCGACAAGCTATGCCGCACCGGGTTGCCGAAAACCGCATAGCGGTCTTTGTGTTCACGGGAAAAAAGTGCCACCATCAAAGCCAGTCCCGCGCCGGTAAAAAATCAGTATAGAGCGCCGCTTCCGGTGTTCCCGCTGCGGGTTCGTAGCGGTATTCCCAGCGTGCCAGCGGCGGCATCGACATCAGTATCGACTCGATACGGCCATTGCTTTGCAAACCGAAGTGGGTACCGCGATCCTGCACCAGATTGAACTCGACATAGCGACCCCGCCGGTAGAGTTGAAATTGACGCTCACGCTCGCCATAGGGCGTATCTTTGCGACGCTGAATAATCGGCAGGTAAGCGGGCAGAAAAGATTCGCCGACTGCACGGATCAGCGCAAACCCCTGCTCAAAACCACCGCGCTGCCAGTCGTCGAAAAACAGGCCGCCGATGCCCCGCGCCTCTTTGCGGTGCTTGATAAAGAAATACTCGTCGCAGTTTTGTTTCAACTCCGCGTACAGGCCCGGTGCCACCGAATCACAACCCGCTTTCGCGGTCGCGTGCCAATGCCGGCAGTCCTCTTCAAAACCGTAGTAAGGAGTAAGATCGTAGCCGCCGCCAAACCACCATACCGGCTCCTCGCCGTCTTTTTCCGCGACAAACATCCGCACATTGGCATGCGCGGTCGGCACGTAGGGATTTAAAGGATGCATCACCAGCGATACACCCATCGCCTGATAGCGGCGGCCCGCTAATTCGGGACGGCTGGCAGTGGCACTCGCCGGCATCTGGTCGGCGCTGATATGGGAGAAATTGACGCCGCCTTTTTCAAGCACGGTGCCGTTGGCGAGTACCCGGCTGCTGCCGCGCTCCCAGTCATCAACTTCGAATACAGCGGCACCGTCCTCGGCGGCGAGCGTGGCGCAGATCTCGTCCTGCAAGCCGAGTAAAAATTGTTTTACCGCATCTGTATCCATAATTTACCGGTACCTGTGACCGCTGATAGCATCGCGCAGTTCACTGGGCCCGCTGCGACCACCCAGCGCACCGCTCAGATAAAAATCGACGCAGCTGCCAAAATAATGCCGCGCCGCCATCTCGTCAGTGGCGGCGGGCTTGCCCGCTGGATTCGCCGAGGTTGATACCAGCGGCGAATCCAGCAGCTGACATAACATGCTGGTGAGCGGATGATCGGTGACGCGTACCGCGACGCTACCGTGAGCACCGCGCACCAGCGGCGGTGCCCAGCCGGTATCAGGCACGATCCAGCTCACCGGACCCGGCCAGGAAGCCCGCAGGCGCTGTAAAGCCGCATCATCAAGACTGTCAAACAGGCCGGAGAAGTGCGCCTCGGCGCCACCGACCAGAATCAAACCCTTATCTCTATCTCGTTGTTTTAATTCGATAATTTTTTCAACAGCGGCTTCAAAATGCGGCAGGCACGCCAGCCCCCAGACCCCTTCGGTGGGGTGCGCAATAACGCCGCCGCGCCGCAGCACGCGCGCCGCCATGCTGACGCGGAATGCCGCGGGGCCTGAGGTCACACCATTCAGCTGAAGCGCTTTTGCAGCTCAGCGTCCTTGGCCATAACCGCTTCCGCATTGGCGCGGCGCTCGGCAATCAATTTTGCAGCGAGCCCGGTATCGGCAGTCGCGAGAATCTGCGCGGCGAGAAAGGCGGCGTTTTTGGCGCCGGCCTTGCCGATCGCGACGGTAGCCACCGGGATACCGGCGGGCATCTGCACGGTGGAGAGCAGCGCATCAAGACCGTCCAGCGAAGCGTTGATCGGCACGCCGATCACGGGTTTCAGTGTCGCGGCCGCGACCGCACCGGCCAGATGCGCAGCCATACCGGCGGCACAAATAAAGGCGCCGCAACCGCGGGCATCGGCGTCCGTGACATAGCTGTGGGTTGCTTCCGGCGTGCGGTGGGCAGAGGTAATTTTTACCTCATAGCGGATGCCAAAAGACTCCAGCACCGTCATCGACGCCTCCATTACCGGTAGATCAGAATCAGACCCCATTAGGATCGCTACAAACGAATCACTCATTTGGCACCTTTGCTCGTTAAATACACAGGAATATGGCCCGCAGGGGGCCGAAAAACGGCCGCCACACTAGCGAATGGCCCTTATTTTTGCAACCGGATTTCGCGGCCCCACAGCTTAGCGGCAGCGCTGCCAACAGCCGCCGACCGACTCGACGCGGCCCTGCAATTGCAACTCGGTCAGCAACGGCAGCAGCTCCGCGACCGGCAGGCCGAGCGCCGACTGCAGCCCGTCCAACGACTCCGGCTCAAACCCCAGCGCATTCAACACCGTATCAGCGATGCCACCGACGACCGCCGGCTCTGCGCTCGCAGGCACTGCCCAGCCGCCGAACTCCTCGACAATGTCCGCGACCGAGGTCACCAGCTTGGCGCCGTTTTGCAATAGGGCATTGCAGCCGCGACTGGTAACGCTGTGGATCGAGCCCGGGATCGCGAAGACCTCGCGGTTCTGCTCCAGTGCCAGCCGCGCGGTGATCAGCGAGCCGCTGCGCAGCGCCGCCTCGACCACCAGCACCCCGATACTGAGTCCGCTGATAATACGATTGCGCTGCGGAAACTGCTCCGGGGTCGGCTGAGTGCCTGGCGGCAGTTCGGTAACTATGGCGCCATGTTCGGCGATTTTATCGGTCAATTGCCGATTATTGCGGGGGTAGGTAATATCGATGCCGGTGCCGATCACGGCGACGGTATCACCATCCGCCGCCAGCGCGCCGGCATGGGCGGCGGCATCAATGCCGAGCGCCAAGCCGCTGGTGACCGCCATGCCCGCAGTTGCCAGCGCAGCGGCAAAGGCGCGGGCGTTATCAATGCCCTGGCGCGAAGCTTTACGCGAACCGACAATCGCGATTTGCGGGCGGTTAAGCAACGCGG
The DNA here is from genome assembly GCA_041622815.1 of Spongiibacteraceae bacterium. Lineage (GTDB taxonomy): Bacteria > Pseudomonadota > Gammaproteobacteria > Pseudomonadales > Spongiibacteraceae > JBFJYC01. The sequence continues at coordinate 11,976 of JBFJYC010000015.1, forward strand.
GATTGCCGCGCACGTAAAGTAAATAGGGCGGGTCGGGAATCTCACTGAGCAGGGCGGGCCAGTCCGGATTACGTGCGGCCAACAATGTAACGCCCTGCGCCAGCAACTGGTCCAACTCGCGTTCGCGCTGATCCCGCCATTGCGCATCGCCGAGATGGCGGTGGCGCGCCGCCAGCCACTCCGGTGTCAGGCCGCTACCGCGCAGGGCGCTATCCGGCGCCGCCAGCAAGTCATTGGGATCGGGAGTTTGTTGCAGAACTCTGCGGAGCGGCGCCGTGCGGGCGCCGGGGAGCCGTTGAATCGCCATCCAGGCGAGGGCGGTTTCGCGTTCCATGCGTCACCTCATCGTTGATTGTGTATGCTGCCCGCAGGCAGCGCGCCGCTGCCGTTAGGGGTTGCGGACCGCGTCCCCCACTGACATCGGCACCTGTGCGCGCAGCACCAAAGCATAGCTCACTTTATCGAAGCTGCGAAACACCATGGCCAGGCCGCCGCGGTAGTCGGGCACCTTCACCAGATCGCGCTTCACCGGGTCACGCACCGTTTCGCCGCGCTTATAGATTGCCAGCACGTGCCCGGGCGCAAGCCCTTCACGACTGCCGCGATTCAAAATTACCACGCTGAGATTGCCCACCTGATTGATACCGCGCTCGACGGCAATAATCTCACCGACCACTTCCTGCTCCGGCGCACGCGGCTGGAAGTTAGAATCGAACTCCAGCTCCTCAAGCGGCAGGAAGCGGTCGGCGCGACGCACTTCTGCAGCACTGCGGTTCAGTTCGAGCGTCGCCACATCATCATCGACATAGAGCTTGCGGGCAGAGCCGATGTCCAAAGCCTGGACGCCCAGAAACTCGCCGGTCTGCGGATCGACAAAGGTCTGGCCGCGGCGGTAAATACCGTAATCATTGTCTTCCGGAAACTCACCGCGACCATAAATCTGATCGCCGGCACCGGCGATAATGCGGCCTTCACGGCCCGCCAGTACATGCGGCGCCATCTCCAATTCATCTTTGCCGACAACCCGGCCATTGCCGAGAAACGCCTGAATCGCGTCCAGCGGGATCGGCGGGATCGCATTGCCGAGATCAGAAATCCGCATCTGTGGCGTCAGTTTGATATCACCGCGCTTACCGCCGACCTCGTCACGGGCAAAGATCAGCCGCGGCTTGCCATCGACCCAAATCAGCTTCAGCAGGTCACCGGGGTAGATCAGATGGGGGTTGTCGAGTTGCGGGTTGAAATGCCACAGCTCCGGCCACAGCCAGGGATCTTCGAGAAAAATCCCGGAAATACTCCATAAAGTATCGCCTTTTTGCACCACATAGGTATTAGGCGCATCGTCACGAATTTTAAGAATATCCCCCGCAAACACCCAGCTGGTGGCAAGGCTCGCAACAATTAGTGCGAGAATCCATTTTTTCATATGCACTCCCGGTGCCCTGATCACCCGTCAGCCGGCGGGTCAATCAGTGGATACAGAGGCTGCATAGTAGCCTAGCAAAGTGTAAAATTGCACAACAAAGTTCTCATAAGCTGTTGAAAAGTAGCCCTTATCCGCCCGAAATTTTTGCAGCGGACAGGCCGCCACCCGAAATTATGACCATTCTTGATATTCTGACATTTCCCGACCAGCGCCTGCGCACCGTCGCCAAACCGGTGGAAGCCGTCGATGCGGCGATCCGCAGGCTCGCCGATGACATGCTCGAGACCATGTACGCGGCACCCGGCATCGGCCTCGCCGCGACCCAGGTCAATGTTCATCAGCGCGTTATCGTTATCGACGTGTCGGAGAACAACAACGAACCGCTGGTCTTTATTAACCCGGAAATCGAGATACTCGATACCACACCCCACAGTTACGAAGAGGGTTGTCTGTCGGTGCCCGGGTTCTATGAAAACGTGGTGCGGCCGAGCGGGGTGCGGGTCACGGCACTGGGGCGAGACGGAAGGCCCTTTGAAATCGAGCCGACCGAAACCCTCGCGGTTTGTATTCAACATGAGATCGACCATCTCGACGGTAAGCTGTTCGTCGATTACCTGTCGGCGCTAAAGCGTGACCGCATCCGCAAGAAGCTGGAAAAGCAGAAGAAGAACGGAGAGCTGTAGCAACTCCGCTGCACTCATCACCGGCACACCGACATGACTAAAATACTGCGCGTTATCTTCGCCGGCACCCCGGACTTTGCCGCCGGCCACCTGCGCGCCTTACTCGATGACGGGCGGCACGAGGTCGTCGCGGTGTACTGCCAGCCTGACCGCCCCGCCGGCCGCGGCAAAAAACTACTGGCCGGTCCGGTCAAACAGCTCGCCTTAGAGAACGGCATTCCGGTCCACCAACCGCTGAATTTCCGCGCTGCGCAAGACCTCAACACGCTGCGCAGTATCGACGCTGACATTATGGTAGTGGTCGCCTATGGCCTGCTGCTGCCGCAGGCAGTGCTCGATATTCCGCGGCTGGGCTGCATTAACGTACACGGATCGCTGTTGCCACGCTGGCGCGGTGCGGCACCGATCCAGCGCGCGCTGGAAGCGGGTGATACCGAAACCGGCATTACTATAATGCAGATGGATGCCGGGCTTGATACCGGCCCGATGTTACTGTGCCGCAGCATCGCGATTGCCGCTGCCGAGACCGGCGGCAGTCTCCACGACCGCCTGCTCGACTGTGGTTGTGATGCGCTGACAGAGGCGCTTGATCATCTCGCCGCCGGCACGCTGACGGCGACACCGCAACCGGAAGCGGGCAGCTGCTACGCCTCAAAAATAACCAAGGAAGAAATGCGCATTAACTGGCAACAACCGGCACCCGAACTGGCGCGTAAAATCCGCGCCTTCAACCCCTTTCCCGTCTGCTATAGCGAGCTCGCTGACGCGCGGGTGAAAATATGGAATGCGATACCGGTTAGCGGCAGCGCTGCAGCGGCCGGCACCATCGTCGCCGCCACTGACAGTGCTATTGACGTCGCCTGCGGCGAAGACCTGCTGCGCATTACCAAGTTGCAACTGGCGGGCGGCAAAGCGCTGCCGGTCAAGGATGTGCTCAACGCCCGCGCCGGGCTGTTTCAACCCGGCCTGGTCTTTTCTCAGTGACTGCGCCGGTTCGCGTAGCCGCCGCCCGCTGCCTGCAACAACTACTCAACGAAGAGGGTTCGCTGCCGCAATTACTGACCGAATACCGGCAGAAAGTGCAGGGCGGGGAGCGCGCACTGCTGGCAGAACTCTGCTACGGCACCATCCGCCATTACTGGCAGCTGCAGGGCATGCTCACGCAAATGAGTAGCAAGCCGCTGCGCGCCAAAGACCGCGACATTGAGTTGCTGATACTGATCGGGCTCTACCAATTGCGCTACATGAATATCGGCGCCCACGCGGCAGTCAACGAAACCGTCGCCGCCTGCGATACCTTAAAAAAATCCTGGGCGAGAAAACTGGTCAACGCATTACTGCGCCGCTATCAACGCGAAAGCGATGCTTTGTTTGATGCGCTGTCAGCCGCCCAAAAAGCGTCCCTGCCGGACTGGATGTTCGATGCCTTCAAAGTCGCCTGGCCCGACCATATCAACAGAATTGCCGCCGCATCAACCGCACGGCCGCCGCTGTGCCTGCGCGTAAATAGTCAGCAATCCCCGCGCGACAGCTACACAAGGCAGTTGACTGAAGCGGGCATCGCATTTCAAAACTGCCGCTACGCGACAACCGGCATCCGCCTCGACAGCGGCCGCGCCGTCGAACGCATTCCCGGCTTTGAGACCGGCGCAGTCAGCGTTCAGGATGAAGCGGCGCAACTCGCCGCCGGATTTTTGCCGCTGGCCGCCGGGCAAACGGTTTTGGATATGTGCGCCGCTCCCGGCGGCAAAACCTGCCACCTGCTGGAACGCGAACCCGGCCTCACAGTGGTCGCGGCAGATTTAATCGCGCACCGTCTGACGCGCGTCCAGGAAAACCTGACGCGCCTGTCGCAAAGCGCCCGACTGCTGCAATGCGATGGTAAGCAGCCGCCGTTTGCCGAGGCAAGTTTTGATCACATATTGCTGGATGCACCCTGCTCCGGCAGTGGGGTTTTGCGCCGCTATCCGGATATCCGCGTTGACCGGCACGCCGAAGACATCGCCGAGCTCACCGCGCTGCAATCGCAGCTGCTTGCCGCGGCGTGGCCGCTGCTAAAGCCCGGCGGCGAATTGCTCTATGTCACCTGCTCGATTCTGCCGGCGGAGAACGAACAACAAGCCGCTGCCTTTCTCGCTGCCACAGCCGATGCGGTCAACATCGCGATTACAAGCGATGCAGGTTTCGCCACCGATCACGGACAACAATTGCTACCCGATGCCGATAGCCACGACGGCTTTTTCTTTGCGCGGTTCCAGAAGGCCCGTTAGAGGCATACAATCCCTGCTTTCCAGCGCAGCCGGTAACCACCGCGAACAACCTGCTATGAAGATGTCCGGATGAAAATCATTATTCTAGGTGCCGGCGAAGTCGGTGGCACACTGGCTGCCAGCCTTGCCAGCGAACAGAACGACATCACCCTGGTCGACATCGATGCCGACCGCCTGCACGAATTGCAGGATCGCCTCGACATCGGCACAGTTTGCGGCCGCGCCAGTTTTCCGGGCGTGCTGCGCCGTGCCGGCGCGGAAGACGCCGATATGCTGATCGCGGTGACCAATAGCGACGAGGTCAATATGATCGCCTGTCAGGTCGCCTACACGCTGTTTCGCACACCCACTAAAATTTCCCGGGTACGCGCCGAGGCCTATGTCAGCAATGCCAACCTGTTTAACAACGGCGGCATTCCGATTGACGTCATTATCAGCCCCGAACAACTGGTCACCAAACACGTCCGGCGGCTGCTGCAGTACCCCGGCTCGCTGCAGGTGCTCGATTTCGCCGACGGCAAGCTGCGGCTGGTCGCGGTCAAGGCTTATTACGGCGGGCCAATGGTCGGCAGCAAGTTACGTGAAATCCGCTCGCATATGCCCAATGTCGATACCCGTATCGCCGCGATTTTCCGCGGTGATAAGCCGATCATGCCGGTGGGCGACACCATCGTGGAAGCCGGTGATGAAATATTTTTTATCGCTGCCCGCGAGAATATTCTCAAGGTGATGAGCGAGCTGCGACGGCTCGATACTCCGTACCGGCGCATCGTCATCGCCGGTGGCGGTAATATCGGCGCACGTCTGGCGAAATCGATTCAGCATCACTACAACGTGAAAATTATCGAGCGGGATTATCCGCGCTGCCGCGAGCTGTCAGAACAGCTGGAGAAGGTCGTGGTACTGCACGGCTCCGCCTCAAACAACGACCTGTTACGCACCGAGAGCATCGAAGAAGTCGATGTATTCTGCGCGCTGACCAATGACGACGAAGCCAATATTATGTCGTCACTGCTGGCCAAACGGATGGGTGCGAAAAAGGTGATTACGCTCATCACCAACCCGGCTTATGTGAATCTGGTGCAGGGTGGCGAAATCGATATCGCCATCTCACCCCAGCAGATTACTATCGACAGCCTGCTCACCCATGTGCGCCGCGGCGATATTACCAACGTCCATTCACTGCGCCGCGGCGCCGCCGAGGCGCTGGAAGTGATCGCGCACGGCGACCAAAAATCTTCCAAGGTCGTCGGCCGCAGACTCGATGATATCGACTGGCCCGAGGGCGTCAGTGTCGCCGCGCTGGTGCGCGGCGAAGAAGCGCTGATCGCACACCGCGGCATGGTGGTAGAGCCGGAAGACCATATGATTTTATTTCTGCTGGACAAATCCCGCGTGCATCAGGTCGAGCGCTTGTTTCAGGTCGGGTTCAGCTTCTTCTGACTATGCACTTCGCGGTTATCGCCAGAATCATCGGTATGCTGCTGATGGTATTCAGCCTCACCATGCTGGCCCCGGCATTGGTGTCGATCTGGTATGCCGACGGCAACTTAAAAGTCTTTCTGGCCAGCTTCGCGATCACGTTTATTACCGGCGGCGCACTCTGGCTGTCGGTCCGGCGCCGGCGCGGCGACCTCACCATTCGCGACGGTTTTCTTGTCGTAGCCCTGTTCTGGTTGGTACTGGGCGTATTCGGTGCCACTCCGCTGTGGCTGTCGGTTACACCCAGCATTTCTATTGTCGATGCGGTTTTTGAATCGATCTCCGGCCTCACCACCACCGGCGCGACCGTTTTGACAGGGCTGGATGACCTGCCCAAGTCGTTGTTGTTTTACCGCCAGTTACTACAGTGGCTCGGCGGCATCGGTATTATAGTTATCGCGGTCGCGATACTGCCGCTACTCGGTATCGGTGGCATGCAGCTGTACCGCGCCGAAACGCCGGGGCCGGTGAAAGACTCAAAACTGACACCGCGTATCACCGGCACCGCCAAGGCGCTGTTCAATATTTATTTCGTATTAACCGTGTCCTGCGCGGTTTGCTACTGGCTCGCGGGCATGGAGGTTTTCGAAGCCGTCTGCCACGCCTTTTCTACCGTCGCCATCGGCGGCTTTTCAACCCACGACGCCAGTATCGGCTATTTCAATAACGATGCCGTCACCATGGTCGCCTGCGTCTTTATGGTACTGGCGGGTATTAATTTCGCGATTCATTTCGCGGTGTGGCGGGGCAAGCAGATCGGCTATTACTTCGATGATGCCGAAGTAAAGTTTTACTTTTTCCTATTGCTATTCAGCAGCCTGTTTGTCGCGATGAATTTAAAACTGGACGGCGTCTACGACATGGACGGCGCCCTGCTCAACGGTATTTTTCACACCCTGTCGATGGCAACAACCACCGGCTTTGCCACTGAAAACTTTGCACTATGGCCGGGCCTTACACCGTTTTTTCTGATCCTGTTGTCCTGTATCGGCGGTTGTGCCGGATCCACCGGCGGCGGTGTCAAAGTGGTTCGCGTGATGCTCATGGCAAAGCAGGGGCTGCGCGAGTTGGCACAGCTGGTCCACCCGAATGCGGTTATTCCGTTGAAAGTCGGCAGCAAGCGGGTCGAAGCAAAAGTGGTGTCCGCGGTGTGGAGTTTTTTCGCAGTCTATTTGTTTTCCTACTTCATCATCATGGGCGGTTGCATGTTTACCGGCCTCGATTTTGAAACCGCCTTTTCAGCGACTGCGGGTATGCTCAACAATCTCGGTCCGGGCTTGGGCGCAGTCGCCGAAAACTACGGCGGCCTGCCGGATACCACCAAATGGCTGCTGAGCTTCGGCATGCTGCTGGGGCGGCTGGAAATATTTACCCTGCTGGTACTGTTTACACCGGCATTCTGGCGTCACTGACACTGTCGCTTCGCGCAGTGCTTATCCCCGCGCTTTTTTAATCACGTCCCAGGCAGCGTGCAGCTCCTGTGTTTTTTCAGTGGCCATCCTGATCACATCATCCGGCAGCCCCTTGGACATCAGCTTGTCCGGATGATGCTCGCTGAGCAGCTTGCGGTAGGCTTTTTTCACTTCCGCATCACTCGCCGATGCCTCGACACCCAGCGCCCGATACGCATTTTCAAGGCGCGAACTGCTGCTTTCGCCGGCATGACCAAAACCGCCTTCACTGAATCCCGCCTGCGCCGATAGCATATCCAACAAACGGGCAAACTGGCCGCGTGGAATACCGAATACGTGAGCGATCTGCGCCAGCACTTCGCGCTCGTTGTCGTGTAACTCACCATCAGCGAGGGCGATGCTGATCAACTGCTCGAGGAACAAGCGCAAGCGCGACGGGTCGCGGCCCACTGCGTTCAGCATTTGCATTAACTGGTCATGCAGTTCGAAGTCGGCGCCGGCACCCTGCTTAAACAGGCTGATCGCGCGACGCCGCTGTTCGCTGCGCAGACCCATCCGGTCCATTAATGCTTCGGTATGCGCGACCTCGACCTCTGACACACGACCATCGGCTTTAGCCAGATGTCCCAGCACCTTGAAGGTCGTCTCGAAGAATACCGCGTCCAGCGCCGCGCGATTGTGGCTGCTGCCAAAACCGCCGAAACTCCCGAAGCGCTGCCGCGCCTGATCAAACTGATGACCGATAAAAATGCCGATCATGGCGCCGATAAAACCCAGCACCATCCAACCGATAGCGCCGCCGATTAACTTACCCAATTTATTCTCCGATAGTGATACAGCCGCCGCTTAAAACCCCGAGCCCGGTTGCTTCAAAAACTCAATCTCCTCCGGCGTCGATTCACGGCCGAGGAGGGCGTTGCGGTGAGGATAGCGGCCGAAACGGTCGATAATCGCCTTGTGCCGCCTTTCGAAGGCCAGATTATCTTCGATACCGAGCGCTTCATACAGTGCCAAAGCCTCGATATGTATCAGCGCGGATTCGCTGTGCATATAAGGCAGATAAGCAAATATCCGCTGTTGCGCCCCGAGGTTACGGTCAGACTTGCTGCGCACCATCTCCTGCGCCAAAGCCAGGGCGAGGGGGTCGGCGGCAAAGGCACGGGCTGTATCGCGGTAAATATTGCGTGAAAACTGGTCGAGCACAATGACTTCCGCGAGCCGGCCCGGCGCGGTTTCCCGCCACGGTGACAGTTCACAGGCCAGCGCCCGCCCGTGCAGTGCACCGAACCGGCGCCCGATCTCTGCATCCAATGCCGGATCTTTCAGCCACCACTGTTTCGGAGATAACTCGCTGAACCAGAAATCGATCACCTCGCCGGGCGCTACAGTCATGTCTTTAATTGCCTTGGTTTTTTGTATTCGCTCAGCATACCCACACTCGGCAAGCCTGTATAATGAGCGGCTTTTTTACGCAACGGGCCCCCACAGTGGCAGCCACCGACA
>JBFJYC010000016.1:0-20313 GCA_041622815.1 Spongiibacteraceae bacterium
ATTCACCCTGCACCTCGTCACTCAGATGCTGAAGAATTTCACCTTCATTGCTGATGTCGACCAATTGCCACAATGCACTGCGCAGCTTCGGCGGCGCCGACTCGATCAGGTGTCCGACGTCCACCGAAGGCATGTTGTTGAGCATGCGGCGTATCTGAATAAACTCGCCGCTGTTCAGGGCATCATCAAGTGCCTGCAACCGGGACTGGACATTATGCTCGGATGCAGCAGTCGCCATGGCTTATTCGCCTTCGCCGAATTTGTCGTTGATCAGCGTAGTCAGTGCGGTCATTGCTTCGACTTCATCGCTGCCATCACAGCGCAGCCGGATTTCTGAGCCTAATGCCGCGGCGAGCAGCATGACCGACATAATGCTTTTACCGTCAACGGACTTATCGCCGAATTTGACGGTGACTGTGGAGGCGAAGGCTGATGCGGTCGAAACGAGTTTTGAGGCGGCGCGAGCGTGCAGGCCGAGTTTATTACTGATAATGATGGTCTGTTCCAGCATCAGGAGTCAGCTCCCACCGTTGCGGCATTCGGGCTGCCCGATTCCAGCAACTCCCGGTGCCGGATCTGGATGCTCTGGTAGCCCGCTTGTAAGGCCGCCAGCAGTCGTTCGGCCATGTACACTGAGCGATGCTGGCCGCCGGTGCAGCCGACCGCGACCGTCACATAGCTGCGGCCACTGGCCTGCATACGGGGTAGCCAGCGCTGCAGGAAGGAATGGATGTCATCAAACATCTCCTGCACCTCGGGGGCCGCCTCCAGAAATGTCTGCACCGGCTCATCGCGGCCGGTCAATTGCCGGAGTTGGTCCTGCCAGTGCGGATTGGGCAGCATGCGCAGGTCGTAAACGATATCAGCGTCAATCGGTATTCCGCCTTTAAAACCGAAGGATTCGATCAGCACCGAAAAGCTGTCTTCACCCGATTGCGTAATACGACTGCGGAGGTAGCTGCGCAGTTCGTGCACGTTCATGGCGCTGGTATCAACCTGCAGGTCAGCGCGCTTTGCGATCGGCTCGAGTAAATTCCGTTCCGCTTCAATGGCTTCGCCGAGCGCAGTCCGTGATCCGCTGAGCGGGTGCTTGCGCCGTGTTTCACTGAAGCGCTTGATCAGTACGCGGCTGGCGGCGTCGAGGTAGACGACCTGCAGTTTGGCGTGCTGCTCAGTCGCTCGGCTGATCTCGTCAAAATCCTGCAGACCTTTGCGGGTATTTCTGGCGTCGATACACACCGCAACCCGTTGCAGCGATCCGCCGTCGCTGGTGGCCAGCTCTTTAATCAGGGCGGGAAGAAGTGAGGCGGGCATATTGTCGATGCAATAAAAACCCTCGTCTTCTAGCAGGTGCAGGGCGGTACTTTTGCCGGAGCCGGATCTGCCGCTGATGATGACGAGTAGCATTAACTGTTAACCGCTCAACTCGCGGCGCTGTTAATCGTCGCGAATTTGAATAGCTCAGCGGAACTGCCGGCGCCGCGCAGACGGTTTCTGAATTCCGGATGTTGAAACTGTTCGGCGATCGCCGATAGCGCGCTGAGGTGGTCGCTGTGGGCTTCCTCCGGAACAACCAATGCAAACGCCAGATCGACAGGGGCATTGTCGACCGCGTCGAAGTCCAGCGGCGTTGCCAGCCTGAAAAGTGCGCCATAGGCGCGGGTGCAGTTGTGTGCCCGGCAATGCGGTATGGCGACGCCGGCGCCGAGACCGGTACTACCGAGCTTTTCCCGCGCCATCAGGCTGGTAAAAAGATCGTCCGCTTCGAGTTCCGGAATGCTGTCGGCGAGGCTGCTGGCAAATAACTCCAGCAGTCGCTTCTTGCTGCCGGCTTCAACGCTGATGCAAGTGCGGTCAGCGCTGAGCAGTGTCGCAATATCCATATTCTGGCAGTGCCGCTCAGTGGTTTTTTTTGACTTTCTCTTTGTGCTTGATGACCTGCCTGTCGAGTTTGTCGGCAAGACCATCTATGGCGGCGTACATATCATCTGATTCGGCGGTGGCGAACAAATCCGCACCGGCGACGTGGACGGTGGCTTCTGCTTTTTGGACCAGTTTCTCAACGGTCAGAATCACGGCGGTATTGGTAATATTGTCGAAATGCCGGTGTATGCGTTCCATCTTGCTTTGCACGTAGTCGCGAAGCGCAGGTGTAACTTCAACATGGTGACCGCTAACAGTGATTTGCATAGTGAACCTCTTCAGACTGATAGAAGGACAATAACCCCGGCTTTTTTCTGTCGGGTGGTATATTGCCGGTGTGGTGCAATACCGGAGATGCAGTGCTCGTCAAACCAGACGCTTGCGTTCGTTAGACGGGGGTACCTGCATAGACTCTCGGTACTTGGCAATGGTTCGACGCGCAACCTTAATTCCCTGGTCCCCTAGTAGAGCAGTGATTTTACTATCACTCAAGGGTTTGCGCGGATTTTCCGTGGCGACGAGTTTTTTAATGAGTGCGCGTATCGCAGTAGAGGAGCATTCGCCGCCGGAATTAGTACTTACGTGACTCGAGAAGAAGTACTTCAGCTCGAGAATGCCGCGTGGCGTATGCATATATTTCTGGGTTGTTACCCGCGAGATCGTCGATTCGTGCATCTCCACGGCCTCGGCGATATCGTGCAGTACCATGGGCTTCATTGCCTCCTCACCGAAGTCGAGAAAGCCGCGCTGCATCTCGACAATCTTGGTGGCAACTTTAAGCAGGGTTTCGTTGCGGCTCTGCAAGCTTTTAAGAAACCAGCGCGCCTCCTGCAGGTTGTCGCGTATATAGGCGTTGTCGCGTGCGTCGCTGCAGCTTTTTGCCATCGAAGCATAGTGCGCGTTAATGCGTAGTTTCGGCGCGACACTCGGGTTCAGTGCGACCCGCCAGACGCCGGCCTGCTTACTCACAAACACGTCGGGAACAATGTACTCGGTTTTATCCTCGGCAATCGATTCGCCCGGCGTCGGATCGAGGGTTTGCAGTAGCGCAATGACCTGCTTAAGGTTGTCTTCGGAGAGTTTGCTGCGGCGCAGTAACTGGGTGTAGTCGTGGCTGCCCAGTAGTTCGATATGGTTGCTGACGAGGTCAATTGCCTCGTCACGCCAGGGATGGCCGGCGGTGAGTTGCCTGAGTTGAATGAGCAAGCATTCACGCAAATCCCTCGCGGCAATACCTGCGGGCTCGAGCTGTTGCACCCGGTGGAGTACCGCCTCAACTTCGTCGGTTTCGATATCATCGTCGTCGAGTCCGGAACGGATCTCGTCTACCGATTGGGTCAGGCGGCCTTTGTCATCGACGGCATCGATGATCGCCAGGGCAATACTTAAATCGGTTTCCGAAAAGCGGCACAGGTTAATCTGCCACAGCAAATGATCCTGCAATGATTCGCCACGGCTGAACCGCGCATCCATATCCTGAGACGGGCCTTCGGCACCATTGGCGCTGCCACTGCCGGCGGTGGGGTAGATGTCGTCCCAACTGCTGTCGACCGCTAAATCGGCGGGTATGTTTTCGTCCCAGTCGGCTTCGGCGGTGTCTGTGCTCGCCACGTCGGTGTCGGTGCTGCCAAATTCGGCCGCGGCATCAGCAGCCGGGTCGTCGTCAGCGCCGGCGTCTGCTGACTCCGGCGCGGTGCTATCGCTGTCGGCGGGAAGCTCGGCGCCGCTATCGTCGTCCTCGCGCTCGATCAGCGGGTTGGACTCCAGGGTCTGCTGGATTTCCTGCTGCAAATCCAGCGTCGACAGCTGTAGCAGCCTGATCGCCTGCTGCAGCTGAGGAGTCATGGTCAGTTGTTGGCTGACTTTAAGCTGTAAGGACTGCTTCACCGGGGTGCGGGGCTCACTCTGCAGGCTACCTTTTTCCCGCCTCGGGCTTGGGGCGGGGTGTGTGAAAGTGATTTAGTCTATGCCTGCCCGATCGAGCATGCAACATTCATACCTAAAGGTCGGTATTTTTTGTGGCCTTTACAGTTTGAACTGTTCGCCGAGATAGATTTCGCGAACCACTTTGTCGTTGAGGATGCTCTCGGGGTTGCCATGTGCAACCACTTTGCCCTCGCCGACAATATAGGCGGTTTCGCAAATATCGAGTGTATCTCTGACGTTGTGGTCGGTGATTAACACGCCGATATCGCGGGATTGCAGGTGCCGGATGATCTTTTTAATGTCGTTCACGGAGATCGGGTCGACACCGGCGAAGGGCTCGTCGAGCAGGATAAAGGATGGGTTGGTCGCCAGTGCCCGCGCGATTTCTACACGTCTGCGCTCGCCGCCGGACAGCGTCATCCCCGGCGAATCGCGGATATGGGTGATATGAAACTCGTGCAGCAACAGTTCCAGCGCTTCACGCCGCTCCTTAAGATGCATTTTCGGGCGTGTCTCCAGCACTGCCATAATATTGTCCGCGACGCTCAGCTTTCTGAAAATCGAGGCTTCCTGCGGCAGATAGCCGAGCCCGTGGTGGGCGCGGCCGTTAAGCGTCAGCGCCGTAAGGTCCTGACCATCGATGAAAATGCGGCCGTTATCCGGCGCGACAATGCCGACAATCATGTAAAAACAAGTTGTTTTGCCGGCGCCGTTCGGCCCGAGTAGTCCGACAATTTCGCCGCTGGAAACTTCCAGCGAGACATCACGGATAATTTTCCGGCCGTTGTAGGCCTTGGCCAGATTTAACGCCTGCAGCTTTGCCATAGATTTACCGGCCTGGCTCCTCGGGGCGTTTTTCTTTCTCTTTGTTGCCGTTACGCAGCGGTTGCAACACCATATTGACCCGCGCACCGGTCTCCGCCCGCGCGACCGCATTGACTACCCGATTTCTGGCGTTATAAACAATCCGCGTGCCTTCTATTAATGATCCCTGCCGGTTGATATGCGCATTGCCGGTGAGGGTGATGACCTCATTGACGATGTCGTATTCAATGGCGCTGGCGGCGGCTGAAACCTTGCCTTCCGCCGCGGAAGCCTGGCGGGTGAAGCGCGCCGGACCGCCGGTGGCAATCACTTTTTCCACCGATTTGTTTTCAGTCATCAATTGCAGGGTGTCGGCGGTGATCGTCAGGCCGCCCTGATTCAATTCCACATTGCCGATATAGACGCCGTGATTCTCCTCAAAAACCGCGCGGTCTGAGCTGATACTGATTTGCTGTTGGGTATCCTGTGCCAGCACCGGGGCGACGGCGAGCAGGCCCAGCAGCGCAATGTGTTTAACCTGCATTGTAATGTCCCTCAACCCGGTTGTTCAGTTCCAGCTTGCCCTCATCCGGCAGTGCCAGCATACCATTGGCAGTGGTGGTGCCTCTCGGGGTGCGTAATAGCACGTCGGTGTCACTGCGTGCGCTGTTCTTCTTTAAGTCCACCGACATCGCCTGTGTTTCAATTGTCAGGTTTCGCAACAGGTCGGTGATGGTGACATCGTCCTGCATGTGTAAGGTGCTGCCGTCGGCGCTGAGCTCACCGCTGCTGGCGCGGGCATTCCAGCCGCGCTTGCGGTCCATGCCGCCGGTATATTCGAGTCCGCTGAGGCGGATAGGTTCCTGCGCCGATTCACGCAGCGCGGATTCAGAGCGCCAGCTGTACATCAGCTTGCCACTGCTGTTGTATGAAATGCCGCTCGGCTCAAGCAGGAACGAGCCGCGGGCACCGCGGCTGCTGTCATCGGCAGCGCCGGGTATACCGACGCGGCCGCTATCGCCGTATTCCATAATCGAGAAAAATAAAACAGCCAGTCCGATCGCGCCGGCGATTAGCGAGCGCTGGGCGACGCGGCGACGATTGCGTTTTACAGCCATGAATCAAGCGCTTCCTGCAGTCGTCCCTGGGACTCGAGAATTAATTCGCAGACTTCCCGCACAGCGCCGCCGCCTCCCGGGGCGCGACTCTGCCAGTCGGCGTTTGCGGCGACAAAGTCTGCGGCATTTGCCGGTGCGCAGCCAAACGCTGCCGCTTTTATCGCGCCGAGATCCGGTAGGTCATCCCCCATATAGGCGGTTTCAGACAGCGGGATGCCCAATCGCTTACAGAGTTCCTGCAGCGCGGTGAGCTTGTCGTCGCGCCCCTGAATCACATGGCTGATACCGAGATTCGCCGCGCGGTCATCGACGATGCGCGATTGCCGTCCGGTAATAATCGCAACGGTGATGCCGGCTGATTGCAGCATTTTGATCCCGACGCCGTCGGGGGTGTAAAACGCTTTGATCTCGTTGCCGTCGTTGCCGAAATACAGTTTGCCGTCCGACATCACGCCGTCGACATCCAGTGCCAATAGTTTCACCGCAGCGGCGCGCTGGTGTATGTCTGCAGCTGCAGGCATCAGGCAACCCCGGCGCGCAGAATGTCGTGGGTGTGAATGACGCCGTCAACGCGCTCGCCATCTTCGCTGACCACCAATGCGGTAATGCGATGGTCTTCCATCAACCGCAATGCCTGTGCCGCCAGCAGGCCGGGCGCAATGGTTTTGACATTTTTCGACATCACCTCTGACATCTTGCAGTGCCGGATATCAATGCCGCGGTCGATGGCGCGCCGCAGATCGCCGTCGGTGAACAAGCCGGTGAGCTTGCCGTTGGCATCGGTGACGGTTGTCATACCGAGCGCCTTGCTGCTCATCACCACCAATGCATCGCTGAGAGCATCGGTTTCCAGAACCGCGGGGATGCCATCACCGCGGTGCATGATATTTTCAACCTTTAATAGCAGCTTTTTACCGAGCGCGCCGCCGGGGTGTGAAAACGCGAAGTCTTCCGCGGTAAAGCCGCGTGCTTCAAGCAGCGCAATCGCCAGCGCGTCACCCATCACCAGGGCTGCGGTGGTGCTGGAGGTAGGCGCCAGATCCAGCGGGCAGGCCTCCTGACTGACACCGACGTTGAGGTGGACTTCGGCGGCGCGGGCCAACTCTGACCCGGGGGCGCCGGTCATGGCAACCAGCGGGATGCCGGAGCGCTTCAGCAAGGGTAATAGTGTCAGCACCTCAGCGGTGGTGCCTGAATTCGATAATGCGATGACCGCGTCTTTGCCGGTGATCATGCCCATGTCGCCGTGACTGGCTTCGCCTGGGTGCACAAACATCGCCGGTGTGCCGGTACTCGCCAGCGTGGCCGCAATTTTGTTGCCGATATGTCCGGATTTGCCCATGCCGGTGACCACCACGCGGCCTTCAACTGTCAGCAGCAGGTCGCAGGCGCGTACAAACTGCTCATCGAGTCGCGGTAGCAGCGCATCAATCGCGTCTCGCTCCATACAGATGCTGCGTTTTGCGGAGTTCAGCAATGCTTCTGGGGTCATGTGGTGTCTGGTTAGTCGGTGGCGGGGTGCTCAGGGCGACAATGATAGGGGCTAAAGCCTTTGAATCATAGCCGTGCCGCCGTCGTTCATTCCGTATTCAGCAAGATTATGGTGTACTGAGAATCGAAACAAATCCGCGGCTGTAGCGTTATAATCTCCGCCCAACCCGTTTGCTGATATTGATGTGTTTGAAGGAACCAAAATGAAATCGTTTATGAAAAGCCTGGTGGCGACATTCACCCTGTATATGATAACCGTGCCGGCCTCGGCAATAGCGGTCGAGCAGTCTGCCCATGAGCGTATCGAAAGCGCGACGGTGGAAGTGATTCGTCTGATTGAAGAGGCGAAAACCTACGCCGACAAGAATCCGGAGCGCTTCTATAAAGAGGTCGATACGGTGATGGCGCAGTATATCGATTTCTCGAGTTTTGCCCGCAGCGTAATGGGTAAATATGGCAGCGGCCGCTATCTGAAAAGTCTCAGCCCCGCCGAGCAGAAGATTCACCGCGCCAGAGTCGCCCGTTTCGAAGTTTTACTTAAAGACCGGATGATCAAAACGTATGCGCAGGGTTTGCTGACTTTCGGCGGTAATAAAATAGAGGTGGTGCCACCCAAGGGCGAAATCGACGACGACGATTCGGTGAATGTACTGCAATTGGTGCATAACGACGGACCCTATCCGCACAAGCTGATTTATAAGATGAAGCAGGATAGCAACGGCAAATGGTGGGTTCGCAACGTGACGATCGGCAGTATCAGCATGGGATTAACCTTCCGCGGCCAGTTTGCCGATGCCTTGAAGGCCAATACCAACGACCTCGATAAGGCGATCGATACCTTCCGCGCCTGATTTGAGGGCGATTCTGAATCGCCTTTGCGCGCGCGATTGCTTACAATCGCGCCCCCAGATTGACCGGTAACCGGGAGCACCCGATGCGCGCGCAGGATCTGCAGGCCCATGTTCAGGCCGCTATGCCCGATTGTGAAGTTCATGTCGCTGAATCCGGCGGCCATTACACCATCACGGTTGTGGGGGCTGTGTTCGACGGCCTGCGCAGTGTGAAACGACAGCAATTGGTCTACGCCAGCCTCAAACAACTGATTAGTGACGGCAGTATTCATGCGGTCAACATCAATGCACTGACGCCTGCCGAACAAGCGGGCTGACTGACTTCCGTCCGCGCTGCGGCGCCGGGCCTCCAAAGAAAGGACTGTAGATGGATAAGCTGATGATCCGGGGGGGCAAGCCGCTCCACGGTCAGGTAAGAATTTCCGGCACCAAAAATTCCGCGCTGCCGATTCTCGCGGCAACATTGCTGGCGGATGAGCCGGTGATGGTCCGCAACCTGCCGCATTTACACGATGTCACCACCATGATCGCCTTGCTGCGGAGCATGGGTGTGGAATTGGTGGTCGATGAGAAACTCGGCGTCGAGGTGCAGGGCGGCACTGTGACCACCTTTACCGCACCCTACGATCTCGTCAAAACGATGCGGGCATCGATTCTGGTGCTGGGGCCGATGCTGGCGCACTTCGGGCAGGCAAATGTGTCCTTTCCCGGCGGCTGTGCCATTGGCAGCCGTCCTGTGGATCAGCATTTGCGCGGCCTCGAGGCGATGGGCGCGGTGATCGCGATCGAAGAGGGCTATATCAAAGCAAAAGTGGATGGCCGGCTCAAGGGCGCCCATATTTTTATGGATATGGTGACCGTCGGCGGCACTGAGAATCTGATGATGGCGGCGGCGTTGGCCGATGGCGTCACCCTGCTGGAGAACGCCGCCCGGGAACCGGAAATTGTCGATCTCGGGAATTGCCTGAATGCGATGGGTGCCAAGGTTTCCGGTATCGGTACCAATACCCTGCGAATCGAGGGCGTCGAGCGTCTGCATGGTTGTGAATATGCGGTGATGCCGGACCGGATTGAGGCCGGCACTTATCTGGTAGCAGCGGCGGCGACCGGCGGCAGTATTAAAGTACTGGATGTCCAGCCCGAGTACCTGGATTCGGTTATTTCCAAGCTGGAAGAAGCCGGTGCCGAGATCGAGGTCGGACCGGACTGGGTGTCGCTGAATATGCACGGCAAGCGACCGCGTTCGGTCAATATCCGTACCGCGCCGTACCCGGGTTTTGCGACCGATATGCAGGCCCAGTTTACCGCCTTGAATACCATTGCCGATGGCACCGGCGCGGTGACTGAGACCATATTTGAGAACCGCCTGATTCAGACCCACGAAATGAATCGTATGGGCGCCAATATTTCGATTGAGGGCAATACCGCGATTATCAAAGGTGTTGAACAACTGCATGGCGCGCCGGTGATGGCGAGTGATTTGCGGGCCTCGGCGAGTCTGGTCATCGCCGGGCTGATCGCCGACGGTGAGACTGTGATCGATCGTATTTATCATATCGATCGGGGCTATGAGTGTATTGAGGAAAAATTGCAGCTGCTCGGTGCGGATATCCGCAGACTAGATAACTAAGAGGTGTGACGTGTCACAAATCGTGTTGGCTCTGACCAAGGGCCGGATACTGAAAGAAACATTGCCGTTGCTGGCGCGGGCTGGCATCGAGCCGCTCGAAGATATCAGCAACAGCCGCAAGCTGGTGTTCGATACCTCGGTCAAAGGCGTGCAATTAGCAGTGATGCGCGGCGTTGATGTGCCGACTTACGTGCAGCTGGGTGCTGCAGATATGGGTGTGGTAGGCAAAGATATTTTGATGGAAAACGGCGAGCAGGGCTTGTACGAGCTGCTCGACCTTAAAATCGCGCGCTGCAACCTGATGACCGCGCGGCCGGTGAATCGTGCAATCAACAGCTACCGTCCCCGCGTCGCCACCAAGTTCGTTAATGTCGCGCGCCGGTATTTTGCCGAACAGGGGCGGCAGGTCGAATTGATCAAGCTCTACGGGGCGATGGAACTGGCGCCGAAAATGGACCTGGCGGATTTGATCGTCGATATCGTCGATACCGGTAATACACTGCGGGCAAACGATATGGAGCCGGATGAATTGATCGCGCCGGTGAGTTCGCGACTGGTGGTTAACCGCAATGCCTACAAGAAAAAGTACAGCGCAGTGCGCGGCTTGCTCGATGATATTTGTGCCGCTGTGGCGGCCGGGCAGCCGGCCTGATGAGCGTGTCGGCGAGCGCCATCGACGCGATGACGGCACTCGATGCCGGCAGCCCGGATTTCGATAGCCGGCTGCAGGCATTGCTGGACTGGTCCGAGGTTAGTGATTCGGCGCTGGAACATCAGGTCGCGGCGATCATTGCGGCGGTGCGGGACTTGGGCGACACCGCCTTGCTCGATTACAGCCGTCACTTTGATGGGGCACAAGCGGACTCGGTCGCTGGTCTGGAAATCAGCGGCGACGCTTTACAGGCAGCGCTGCAGTCACTGGATACGGATTTGCGGGCGGCGCTGGAGTTGGCCGCCGGCCGCATTCGCGATTACCACGAGCGCCAGCTGGCGCAGGCGCCGTCCTGGAGCTATCGCGACGCCGGCGGCAATGAGCTCGGTCAGCGGGTGCGTCCGATCACACGCGCCGGTCTGTATGTGCCCGGCGGCAAGGCCGCCTATCCGTCTTCCGTGCTGATGACCGCGATTCCCGCGCGTGTGGCTGGCGTTGAAGAATTGATTATGGTGTCGCCTGCCCCCGACGGCACCCCGAACCCGGCGGTGCTCGCGGCAGCGGCAATCGCCGGGGTCGACAGGGTGTTTGTTATCGGCGGGGCGCAGGCGATTGCGGCGCTGGCCTTTGGTACAGAGACCATACCGCGGGTCGATAAGATCGTCGGCCCCGGCAACAAGTACGTTGCCGAAGCGAAGCGTCAGGTATTCGGTCGCGTCGGGCTCGATATGATTGCCGGACCCTCGGAGGTCCTGATCATTGCCGACGACAGCGCCAACCCGGAATGGCTGGCTGCGGATTTATTTTCCCAGGCTGAGCACGATGAAAATGCGCAGGCATTACTGGTATCTGACAGCGCCGCATTGATCGGGGCGACCCGCGCTGCGATGGCGCGCCTGCTGGATGGGATGCCGCGCGCGGATATTATCGCCGCGTCGATTGCCAGCCGCGGCGCGACTATTGTGTGCAACGATCTCGCCGCTGCCGTGGCCATCAGCAACCGCGTAGCGCCGGAGCATTTACAGCTGGCGGTCGCCGACCCCGACGCATTACTCGATGATATCGGCAGCGCCGGCGCGATTTTCTGCGGACATTATTGTCCGGAAGCGGTCGGCGATTACGCGGCCGGTCCCAGTCATGTGTTACCCACCGCCGGCACCGCGCGGTTTTCATCGCCGCTCGGGGTGTACGATTTTCAGACCCGCAGTTCGTTGTTGCGTGTCGGCGCGGCAGCCCAGGATATCGGCAACGCCACCACAACGATTGCCCGCAGTGAGCGGTTGGCAGCGCACGCGCTGTCGGCGGCGTTGCGCTGGCCCGATAAAGGCGACGGTGATGCATGACTGAAAAAGCCCTCAGCGACCGGGTAGCCGCGCTGATTCGCCCGGAATTGTTGGCGTTGAAGGCCTATCACGTGCCCGACGATACCGGTCTGGTAAAGCTGGATGCGATGGAAAACCCCTATCGCTGGCCGCCGGAAATGTTGGAGCGCTGGCTCGCTGTGTTGCGCGATGTCTCTATCAACCGCTACCCGGATGCCGGCGCGGCGCCGCTGAAGTCGCGCCTGCGGGCCGCGTTCGGGCTGCCGGAGCAGCAGGGTATTTTGCTCGGCAACGGCTCCGACGAGCTGATCCAGATTCTGACTATGGCACTGGCCGCGCCGGGCCGCTGTGTGATGGCGCCGGAGCCGGCCTTCGTGATGTATCGGATGATCAGCACTTTTCTCGGTATGCAGTTTGCCGGTGTCCCGCTTGATGCCTCATTTGATATCGACGAAGCGGCAACCCTCGAGGCGATCGCACAGCAGCAGCCGGTATTGATATTTCTGGCGATGCCGAATAATCCGACGGGCAATTTGTTCTCGACAGAGCGGGTCGAGAAAATCATTGCCGCAGCGCCGGGCCTGGTGATTCTCGATGAGGCCTATACCGCTTTTACCGATGCAGACTATCTGGACTGGGCGCAGCGTTACGACAATGTGCTGGTGATGCGGACGCTTTCTAAAGTCGGTCTGGCGGGTTTACGGCTCGGGATACTGATGGGTAACCCGGTCTGGATCGATGAGCTCGAAAAGCTGCGCATGCCCTACAATATCAACGCGCTGACGCAGGCCTCGGCATGTTTTGCACTGGATAATTTTTCGGTCCTGCGCGAGCAGAGCGAGATTATTCGCCGTGAGCGCTGCGCGTTGCAGCAAAGTCTTGCGGCGCTGCCGCTGAAAGTCTGGCCCAGCGAAGCCAATTTTATTCTTGTGCAGTGTCTGAATCACGATGCCCCCAGCGTAGCCAAGGCAATGAAAGATGCCGGGGTGTTAATCAAGTGTTTGCACGGCGTGCATCCCGGGCTGGAAGGCGCACTGCGGTTTACCGTGGGTAGTCCGGAAGAGAACCGTCAGCTGCTGGCGGCGCTGACCGCCGCTTTGAGTTAGCGGTGATTGCCCGCTAGCTGCTGCCGAGCACCGGCCGCGTCGCCAGCGTCAATTCAAGCTCGATGTTGTTGCGGCCGCGGATGACCCGGAGCTTTACCCTTTCGCCCGGGCGCGCATCGGCAATCAGCCGCATACCCTGATGGGCGCTCTCAATTACCGTGCCGTTGATGGCGATCAACACATCACCGGCCCGCAGGCCGGCAAGCTGCGCAGGGCTGCCGTTGGCGACGCGGTTAACCCCGACGCCGCCGCCGGCTACCTGTACCGCTTCGATGCCGAGCCAGCCCCGCATCGGTCGCCCGAATTCAATCAAATCATTCATGGTGCGCAGCGCCATATCGGCGGGGATCGCCAGACCGATGCCCATCGAGCCGCCGCTCTGGGTATAAATGGCGGCGTTGATGCCGAGCAGCCGGCCGTGTGTGTCGATCAGCGCGCCGCCGGAGTTGCCGGGATTGATGGCGGCGTCGGTTTGAATATAGTTCTCGTATTCGTTCAGCCCTAAGCCGTAGCGGTCGATAGCACTGATAATGCCCTGGGTAACGGTCTGGCTGAAACCGTAGGGGTTGCCGATGGCGAGCACGATATCGCCGACACGGGCGCCGGTCGGATTGCCGATCGCCGCCGGTCGCAGCTTGTCGAGGTTAATTTTAATCACCGCGAGGTCGGTGTCCGCATCGCTGCCAACGATTTCACCGAGTGCTTGACGGCCGTCAAACAGCGACACCAGAATTTCGTCAGCGCCCTTGATGACATGGTAGTTCGTTAATAAATAGCCGTCTTCGGTGACGACAACCGCACTGCCGAGGCTTTTCTGCACGCGTTCCCGTACCGGGCTCGGGCGGTCACCGAAGAAACGGCGGAATACCGGATCATCGAATAAGGGGTTGCGCTGACGCTCCTGGATACGGGTCGTGGTATAGATATTGGCAACCGAGGGTGCAGCGCGGGCAACGGCGTCGGCGTAACCGACAGTGGTAACCGGCTCGTCGCGTCTTTCCAGAATCAGCAGGCCGATAAGCAAACCACACAGTGCCGGCCACAGTATCCATAGCGAATTTTTGGACATATTAAGGTAGGGTCACCACCATGCAATCAGAGGCGACATCATAATGACTTCCGCTGCCAAGGTCGCGCTTCCCGCGCTCGTCGAGACACTGGATTCGCTGCTGGAACCGGGCGCATTTCAGGACTATTGCGAAAATGGCTTGCAGATAGAGGGCAGGGCTGAGGTGGGCTTGCTGGTGTCCGGGGTCACCGCGAGCCAGGCATTAATCGATGCTGCGATAGCGGTGGGTGCCGATGCAATACTGGTACATCATGGCTACTTCTGGCGGGGTGAAGATCCGCGCTTAACAGGCTATAAAAAACGCCGTATCGCCACGTTGCTGGCGGCGGATATCAGTCTGCTCGCCTACCACCTGCCGCTGGATGCACACCCGGAGTTCGGCAATAACGCGCGTCTGGGCGTGCTGCTGGGAATCCGCAGCGAATCCGGTTTGCGGCCCGGCGAGAGCCGGCCGGTGGGTAATATCGGTGTGCTGGAGGCGCCGGTCAGTGCCGAAGATTTTGCCGCCCGGGTCGCCAAGGTGCTGGGCCGCGAGCCGCTGCTCGAATCAGCCGGTGCGCGACCGGTACAGCGCGTGGCCTGGTGTACCGGCGCGGCCCAATCGATGATTGAGGATGCGGTTGCGGCGGGGGTGGATTGTTTTCTCACCGGTGAAGCATCCGAACAAACCATCCATGTCGCCAGAGAATGCGGCGTGCATTTTATTGCCGCCGGACACCACGCCACGGAGCGCTATGGCGTACAGGCCGTTGCTGAGTTTCTGGCGGCACAGACCGGCATCGGGCACCGCTTTATCGATATCGATAATCCGGTATAGCCCCGCGGCACGGGCAGGGCTGGCCGGGTTTTCGAAGAGGGTTTAAGAGACGGCTTGTTTGAAATCCGTCGGTGGCGCCATGACGGTTTCGGCGCTGACCTTGTTGCCGTGGCGATCGATGCCGAATTCGGGATGCAGTTCGCCTTTGCCGCCGGGGTCTTTCGGCGCGTAGTCTTTTGGCTGTTCCAGCGTTTGTGTTGCCGGTATTGTTTTTGATTCCAGAATCGGACGCCCTTCGGGCAGTGCCTGCAGCGGGCTGATGCCGCTCGCGGTTAGCTGCTGGGCACCGTGCACCAGATGGTTGTGAACTTCACGATAGCTGTTGGCCATCTGATTAAGTAGTTCAGCAGTTTCATTGAAGTGCTGATTGACCTCTTCCTGATAGTCGGCCTGTTTGCGTTGCAGGTCGCTGACCTGGCTTTGCAATTCGCGACGGCCGCGACCTTCGGCGGTCATGCCGCGACCCATCAGGCCGCCGATGAGTAATCCGATTAATAATCCGCCGGCGGCGATAAGGGCCATTAACTGCTGGGTTTCTTCCACGTCTAGTCTCCGAGTTCTCTGCCCTAAGCCGGGCAATAACGCTCTCAGTATACTGCGTTGACGGCGGCATGGGTGTTGCGAATAAGCCAAAAATTTCAAAATCGTTAAATTGCCAAGCCGCGACAAGGGGGCTAAAGTGCCGCGCCTGTTGCTTCAATCCCTGCCAACCTGACCAGCTTATTACGCTCTTTAGTATGCCGACGCCCTTAGCCCGATACCAAAGCGATCTTCTGCGTGAGGGCTTCTCTGAAGATCCGGCGCAGGCTGCGGCGATTAATGTGCTCGAAGCACTGCACGCGGAATTGCTCCAGCATGGTGCGGGTGCGCGGGGCTCCTGGTGGCGCAGCGCCATTGACCGGCTGCGCGGGCGTGATAGCGACCTGAAGTCGGTTCAAGGTTTGTATATGTGGGGCGGCGTCGGGCGCGGCAAAACTTACATGATGGATCTTTTTTTCGAGACACTGCCGTTCGAGAAAAAAATGCGCTCACACTTTCACCGTTTTATGCGGCGGGTGCATGCTGAGCTGAAAGAATTTGCCGGCGAGAAGAACCCGCTGGTGCAGGTGGCGGATAAAATAGCCGCCGAGACCCGCATTATCTGTTTTGACGAATTTTTCGTCTCTGATATCACCGATGCCATGATTCTGGCCGGCTTGTTCGAGCGCTTATTCGACCGCGGTGTGCTGTTGGTCGCCACCTCGAATATTCCGCCACCGGAGCTCTATAAAGACGGTTTGCAGCGGCAGCGGTTTTTACCGGCAATTGCCCTGATCGAAGCCAATTGCCGCGTCATGAACGTCGATGGCGGCACCGATTACCGGCTGCGCACCCTGAAGCAGGCGGAACTCTGGCATTCGCCGCTGGATGCGGGGGCCGATATCAGTTTGCGGCAGAGTTTCGAGAGCCTGGCGCCGGAGGAGTCCAGCGCTGACCAGCAGCTCGAAATTGAGGGCCGGACGCTGTTGGCGCGCCATCTGGCCGATGATGTCGCCTGGTTTGACTTCAGCGAGCTCTGTGACGGCCCCCGCAGCCAGAACGACTATATTGAGCTGGCGCGGGAGTTTCACGCCATCGTGTTGAGCAATGTGCCGGTAATGGATGCCTCCAAAGATGATCAGGCGCGCCGCTTTATCAACCTTGTGGACGAGTTTTATGACCGCAACGTGAAAATGGTGATTTCTGCCGCCGCGCCGCTGGGTCAGCTCTACAGCGGCGGGCGGCTCGCATTTGAGTTCCAGCGCACCGACAGCCGGCTGCTGGAGATGCAGTCGCATGAGTATCTGGCCCGGCAGCACCGGCCCTAGCTGCCCGTGCCGGCGAGCGTGACAGCTATCCGGCTGATAGTGCCCCGTGGCGGGGAAATCCCCGCCCATGGCCTGAATTTACTGAATTTCTGGCTTGTATCAGGCGCCGGCTCTCTGTAGAATCCGCGCTCTTTTTTGACGGCCACATGCGGAATCAGCGGAATGAAAACCTTTAGCGCCAAAGCAGGTGAAGTAGAGCACGAGTGGTTGCTCGTGGACGCCGAAGGCAAAACTTTGGGCCGTCTGGCTACTGAAGTTGCCTCACGTCTGCGCGGCAAGCACAAGCCCGAATATACCCCCCATATGGATACCGGTGACTACATCGTTGTGATCAACGCCGATAAGGTGAAAGTCTCGGGTAAGAAGACCACTGACAAGATTTATCATCGCCACAGCGGCTACCCCGGCGGCCTCAAAAGCATCAGTTTTGAGAAGTTGCTCGATCAGGCCCCTGAGCGTGTGCTGCAGCTGGCTGTTCGTGGCATGTTGCCGCGCAACCCGCTGGGTCGCGCCATGCTGAGCAAGCTGAAGGTTTACGCCGGCAACGAGCATCCCCATACCGCTCAGCAGCCCCGCGCGGTTTCTTTTTAATTCCGACATACAATTCTGGAAATCTGATCCATGGCAGCAACCCAATACTACGGAACCGGACGTCGCAAGACCTCTTCAGCCCGCGTTTTCCTTAATAGCGGCAGTGGTAACATCACTGTTAATGACCGCCCGCTGGACACTTATTTCGGTCGTGAAGTAGCGAGAATGATCGTGCGTCAGCCGCTTGAGCTGGTTGAGCTGCTGGATAAGTTCGATATCAACGCGACCGTCAAAGGCGGTGGCAGCTTCGGTCAGGCCGGCGCTTTGCGTCACGGTATTACCCGTGCGCTGATGGAATACGATGAAACACTGCGCCCGGGCCTGCGTGCTGCCGGGTTTGTGACCCGCGACGCCCGTGCGGTAGAGCGTAAAAAGGTTGGCTTGCGCAAAGCGCGTAAGAAGCCGCAGTTCTCCAAGCGCTGATTTATTCTTTATCTGCCGGTCCGTCTATGTGCGAATGCCGGCTTCCGAAGCGCTCACCCGGCAAACCGTGTGGGCGTTTTTTATGGCACTGAAATGCTGCTCCGATCAGGGGTATTTGTTGTATCAAACCATTAATTTCATTAAGATTCCGCGCTTTGCGCAGGCAGTTCTGCATGGCGCATTTCCAGTTCAACGGGGGAGTACGCCATGAGCGAAAACGGCGTTAATTCAGGAAGACGCAAATTCCTGACCGGCATGACCGCTGTGGTCGGTGGCGGTGGTGTGGTCGCGGCTCTGGTGCCTTTTGTAGGCTCCTGGAACCCGAGCGCTAAGGCCAAAGCGGCCGGCGCGCCGGTCAAAGCCGATATCAGCAAGCTGGAGCCCGGCGCGTTGATGGTGGTCGAATGGCGCGGCAAGCCCGTATATATCCTGCGCCGCACGCCCGCGGCGCTCGATGCCATTACCAAAACCGTCGATAAGCTGGCAGACCCGGATTCCGAGCGCTCCAACCAACCGGCGTACGCTACCAACAGCAACCGGTCTATCAAAGATGAAGTGCTGATTTTGCTGGGGCTCTGCACCCATCTGGGTTGCGCGCCGAAATATCGTCCGGAAGCCGGCACGATTACCGCAGACTGGCTGGGCGGTTTTTTCTGCCCCTGTCACGGTTCAAAGTTTGACCTCGCCGGCCGCGTCTATGCGGGCGTTCCGGCACCGACTAACCTCGAAATTCCGCCGCATATGTACGAAAGCGACAGCGTGGTGGTGATCGGTCTCGACGGGGAGGCAGCGTAGTGATCAATTTGTTAGTAGGTCTGCGGGACTGGGTCGATGACCGGTTGCCGATTATGCGTGCCTGGGATACGCATATGGGCAAGTACTATGCCCCGAAAAACTTCAATTTCTGGTACTTCTTCGGCGTGCTGTCGCTGTTTGTACTGGTCAACCAGCTACTGACCGGTATCTGGCTCACCATGAGTTACGTACCGACCGCGGAGGGCGCGTTTGCCTCGGTTGAGTACATTATGCGGGACGTCGAATACGGCTGGATTATCCGTTATCTGCACTCCACCGGCGCGTCTGCATTCTTTATTGTTGTTTACCTGCACATGTTCCGCGGTCTGCTTTACGGCTCTTACAAGAAGCCGCGCGAGCTGGTGTGGCTGTTCGGTATGCTGATCTATTTCGCACTGATGGCGGAAGGCTTCCTCGGCTATGTACTGCCCTGGGGTCAGATGTCCTACTGGGGCGCGCAGGTTATTGTGTCGCTATTCGGCGCTATTCCGGTGATCGGCGACGACATCATGCAGTGGATTCGCGGTGACTACCTGATTTCGGGTATCACGCTGAACCGCTTCTTCGCACTCCACGTGGTGGCCGTGCCCATTATTCTGCTGGCGCTGGTGCTGTTGCATCTGCTGGCGTTGCACGAAGTCGGTTCCAACAACCCCGACGGCGTTGAGATCAAAAAGCACAAAGACGAAAACGGCAAGCCGCTTGACGGCATCGCTTTCCATCCTTATTACACAGTGCATGACCTGCAGGCAGTTGCGGTGTTCCTGGCAGTCTTCCTGAGCGTGGTGTTCTTCGCCCCGGAAATGGGCGGCTATTTCCTTGAGCACGCCAACTTTGAAGAGGCGAATTCGCTGAAGACGCCTGAGCATATCGCGCCGGTCTGGTACTACACGCCGTTCTACGCGATGTTGCGTGCTACCACCATCAGCCCGTTCGGCCTCGACGCCAAATTCTGGGGCTTTGCGGTGATGGGTGGTGCGGTAGCGATCATGTTTATCCTGCCTTGGCTCGACCGCAGCCCGGTCAAGTCATGGCGGTACAAGGGCAAGCTGACCAAGATTGCGATTGTCAGCTTTGCGATATCTTTCATCATTCTTGGCTATCTCGGCTTGATCCCGGCGGAAGGCTTCTTCCTCGACAAGTGGATTCCACATCATATCTCCTGGTTGGATAACACCGATGTGGCCCAGTATCTGACCTTTGTGTATTTCGGTTTCTTTGTTTTGATGCCGGTCTATACCACGATTGAGAAAACCCAAACTCCGCCGGATCGGGTGACCTGGAAATGAAAAAATCGATTCTTGCTCTAGTGTTAATGATGTCGCCGCTGGCTGTTCTGGCAGCCGGTGGCAGTGGTTGGCATCTCGATAGCATCGACACCGACCCCGCCGATAAAGCGTCCCTGCAGCGCGGCGTCGCCACCTATATGAATTATTGCATGGGATGTCACGGCCTGAAGTACTCGCGCTATGAGCGGATTGCCGATGATCTGGGTATTCCCCATGATCTGTATCTGGACAACCTCAAGTTCGATACCTCCCACAAGATCGGCAACCTGATGCACAACGCGATGCCTCCGGCCGATTCCAAGGTCTGGTTCGGCGCTGCGCCACCGGATCTGACCCTGATTGCGCGCGCGCGCGGCAACGATTGGCTCTATACCTATTTGCGTACCTTCTATAAGGACGACAATCGTCCCTACGGCGTCAACAACAAGGTATTTCCCGATGTCGGCATGCCACATGTGTTGGCTGAGCTGCAGGGTACGCAGGAGTGCGCGCCCGGCACTGTCAGGGCGCCTAATGGCGGCGTAAAGCGTGATCCGCTGACCGGAGAAGATGTGCTGTTCGGTGAAGATGGCCTCCCGCTGAACCCCTGTGGCGCGTTGAAGGTCACCGAGCCCGGCAAACTCAGCGTTGAAGAGTACGACACGCTGGTTTACGACCTG
>JBFJYC010000017.1:0-20222 GCA_041622815.1 Spongiibacteraceae bacterium
ATCGATCGTCTTGAGTTCGCGATTAAAGAAGCCGGCCATCTGCACGCCGGTGTTGCCGGCTGCCAGCGGCACCAGATTGTAAGGTGCGTAAACCTCTCGCCAGAGCTCTATGCCGCCGCCATAGTGCAGCCAGCCGTTCTGCTCCTGTGCTGTCATGCCGAAAGGTGCCGAGGTGAAAAAAATGGCCGCCGGAATTTTCCCTTTCCAGTAGTATGCAGCACTGTGTCCGGCCTGAGCAGTGCCGCGGGATACCGCGTCAAATACGCCGAGTGCCGGGACCAGTTCACCGCCGGCAAAGACTTTTACCTGCATCCGTCCACCGCTCATGGTGTTGACGTGATGGGCAAAGCGATCGGCCGCGGTGCCCAGCCCGGGGAAATTCTTGGGCCAGCTGGTGACCAGCTTCCAGTGGAATTGTGCGGTCTGCGCCTTGCCGGCGCTTCCGCCCGCAGCGATATTGCCACCGGTGCTTGCCGACACAAGCAGCCAGAACAGCATAACAATCACCGCGATCAGGCCGAGAATGAGCAGTGTTGTGCGGGGGGCTGTGCGTGGTGCGGTCATAGCGTCAGGCTTTAAGTTATTGGCATCTAAAGTACTTCGAGATTGGCATACTGTAACACCAGCCACTTCGAGCCTTCTGCTTCGAAATTGACCTGTACCCGCGCCGCCGCGCCGCGCCCTTCGAAGTTGAGCACAACGCCTTCTCCGAAAATATTATGCTGAACCCGCTGGCCCAGATCGATGCCTGGCGTGCCGCTGCTGCCACTGCTCAAGGTCGGACTGACGCTGACCGAATTATTAACGCGGACCTCATTCAGAAATTCCCGCGGAATTTCGGTGACAAAGCGAGAAATGCGATTGTAGTGCTCCTGTCCGTGCAGGCGCCGCGATTCGGCCCAGCTCAGATAGAGTCTTTTTTCGGCGCGGGTGATACCGACATAGGCGAGCCGGCGCTCCTCTTCAAGCCGACCGGGTTCTTCCAGCGACATCCGGTGCGGAAACAGGTTCTCTTCCATGCCGGTCATAAAGACCACCGGAAATTCCAGTCCCTTGGCCGAGTGCAGCGTCATCATCTGCACGCTGTCCGCGTGCTGATCAGCCTGGCGGTCGCCGGCGTCAAGCGCCGCACCATCGAGAAAGGCGTGCAGGTCCGAAGTAAACTCTTCATCGGCCGGTGCTTCAAACTGGGAAGCTGCGTTGATCAGTTCTTCCAGATTCTCAACCCGGGTGAGACCTTTTTCGCCTTTCTCATTGCGATGGTAGTCGATTAGCTTGGTTGTGGTGAGCACATGATCGACGATTTCGCCCAAGGGTAGTCCGGCGGTGCCGGCCTCGAGACTATCGATGAGCTGAACGAAAGCGGTGAGCGCGTTGCCGGCGCGGGCGGTGAACATGCCCCGTGCTAATGATTCCTGTATTGCCGACCAGAGTGAACAGCTATGTTCACGGGCGTACTGGCGCAGCATTTCCACGGTGCGGTTGCCGATACCGCGGGTCGGGGTGTTGATGACGCGCTCGACCGAGGTGTCGTCGTTGCGATTAACGATTAGCTTCAGGTAGGCGAGGGCATTTTTAATTTCCAGGCGCTCATAAAAACGCTGGCCGCCATAGATGCGGTAGGGGATGCCTTCGCGGATCAGGTTTTCTTCAAGCACCCGTGATTGCGCGTTGGAGCGGTACAGAATGCCGATATCGCTGCGGCGCAGGTTGTCACGCAGTTCATCCTGAATCCGTTCGATAACGAAGCGGGCTTCGTCGAGTTCATTAAAACCGGCATAGAGTGAGATCGGGTCGCCGTCTTCGCCGGCGGTCCACAGCTCTTTGCCGAGCCGCCCGTGGTTATTGCCGATCACCGCATTGGCAGCATTCAGAATGGTCGCGGTGGAACGGTAGTTCTGTTCCAGGCGTACCGTGCGAACCGGTGCAAAGTCCTGCGCGAACTCCTGAATATTCTCAACCCGGGCGCCGCGCCAGCCATAGATCGATTGATCGTCGTCACCGACTGCGGCAATCGGAATTTTGTTGCCTGCCAGCACCCGCAGCCACGCGTACTGCACGGCGTTGGTGTCCTGAAATTCATCGACCAGTACGGTGTTAAAGCGTTGCTGATAGTGGGCGAGCAGCTCGGGTCGCTGCAGCCAGAGCTCGTGAGCGCGCAATAATAGCTCTGCAAAATCCACCACGCCCTGCTGCCGGCAAACCTCTTCGTAGCGTCCGTAAACCTGCAGCATAGTCGCGATATAGGGGTCGTTGCCGAAGTCTTCGATATGCGCGGTGCGGCGGCCCTCGTCTTTTGCATCGTTAATAAACCACTGCGACTGCCGTGGTGGCCAGCGGCTGTCATCGAGCTGCAGTTCGCGGTGAATACGTTTTACCAGCCGCAGCTGATCGTCGCTGTCGAGAATCTGAAAGCCGTTCGGTAGCCCGGCCTCTTCGTGGTGGGCGCGCAGCAGCCGGTGGGCGAGGCCGTGAAAGGTGCCGACCCACATGCCTTGCGTGGACTGGCCGAGCAGCTCTTCGATGCGGTTGCGCATCTCGCGCGCCGCCTTATTGGTGAAGGTCACCGCGAGAATGCTGTAGGGCGATTGGCCTTCGGCCTGGATCAGCCACGCGATGCGATGCACCAGCACACGGGTCTTGCCGCTACCTGCGCCCGCTAATACCAATAAATTGCCGGACTCTGCCGCTACCGCGTCGCGTTGAGCATCGTTGAGGTCATTGAGAATATGGGAGACATCCATCGACGGAGTTTACTAAATATGTAGTGGCCTATACCAACGCCACGGCAATTAAACACCGGCATATACCGGTTTTTCTCCCAGCCAGCGCGTGACTAATGTCGCCGCGGCCTTCGGGTCCTGATCGAGCAGCGTCGCGGCACAGCGCCTGACGTCCTCAATCAGGTCGGCGTCGCGTTGAATATCCGCCATTCTGAACTGCATCAGGCCGGTCTGACGGGTGCCGAGTACTTCACCGGGTCCCCGCAGTTGCAGGTCTTTCTCTGCAATCACAAAGCCGTCGTTGCTATCGCGAAGCACCTGCAGCCGTTCGCGACCGTTGCGGCTGAGCGGTTTTTGATACATCAGCACGCAATGGCTTTCGCGCTGGCCGCGGCCGACGCGGCCCCGCAACTGGTGGAGCTGGGCGAGCCCGAGCCGTTCCGCATTTTCTATGACCATCAGGCTCGCGTTGGGCACGTCGACGCCGACTTCTATGACCGTAGTGGCGACCAGTACGTCGATATCACCGGCCGCAAAGGCGATCATCACCGCACTTTTTTCAGTGGCTTTAAGGCGCCCGTGTACCAGCGCAACGCGCAAATCAGGCAGGGCTTCTGCCAGCAATAAGCAACTGTCTTCCGCTGCCTGCGCCTGCAGTGAGTCCGACTCCTCGATCAGTGTGCACACCCAATAGGCTTGCTGGCCTTCCCTGCAGGCATTGTGCAGCCGGGCTATCACTTCGGGGCGACGGTCGTTGTTCACCACCGCGGTGCCGACCGGGGTGCGCCCGGGGGGTAGCTCGTCAATAACCGATGTGTCCAGATCTGCGTAGGCCGTCATGGCCAGCGTTCGCGGAATCGGTGTCGCGGTCATAATCAGCTGATGGGGCCGCATTTTGCCTTTTTCCCGCAACGCCAACCGCTGATGGACGCCGAAGCGGTGCTGTTCGTCGACGATCACAAGGCCGAGGTTGGCGAATTCCACATCCTCCTGAAACAGGGCATGGGTGCCGATGATGAGACCGCTGCCGTGCTCCGCCAGTTGCGCCAGCTGCGCAGTGCGCGCCTTGCCTTTTAGTTTGCCACTCAGCCAGGACGGTTCAATATCGAGCGGGCCGAACCAGCCGCGGAAATTTTTCAGGTGTTGTTCTGCCAGCAGTTCGGTCGGCGCCATCAGCGCCACCTGATAACCGGCGCCGATCGCCTGTAGCGCGGCCAATGCTGCGACCAGCGTTTTGCCACTGCCGACATCACCTTGTACCAGCCGCATCATCGGTTCGGCGCGGCTCAGGTCGGCAGCGATTTCGGCGCTCACCCGTTGCTGTGCTGCAGTGAGTTTAAATGGCAGTGCGGCGAGCAGAGATTTCTGCAAATGCTGTCCGCCGTCTAACACCGGTGCATTATGGGCCCGGACGGCGGCGCGAAGCTGTTGCAAGGCGATGTTGTGGCTGACCAGTTCTTCAAACGCGAGTCGGCGCTGGTAGCGGTGCATACCGTCCAGCAATTCGGCGACGGGCGCAGAGGGCGGCGGGTGGTGGATGTAGCTGATGCTGTCGGCGAGACTGCCGCCGCCACCGATACTTGCGGGTAGCAGCGGGTAGACAGGGTCCGCAAGCCTGCCGCGATCGAGATAGGCCAGGGCCTCACCGCAAAGGCGCCGCCAAACCGGTTGCGAAATACCTTCGGTGCCGGGATACACCGGGGTCAGTGTCGTATCCGCTGTCACTGCTTCGGGCGCGTCCAGCAGTTCGTATTCCGGGTGGTAGAGTTCTAGTCCGCTGCTGCCGCGCCGCGGCTCGCCGTAACAGCGCAGCCATTGCCCCGCTTGCAGATTACTCTTTTGTGCGGCATTGAAGTGAAAGAAGCGCAGCGTGACCAGACCGCTGCCGTCACGGACCCGGCAGACCAGGCTTCGCCGCCGCCCGAAAACCACATCTGCCGCCATCACCTCGGCAACAATGACCGCATCGGCACCCGGCTGTAATGCTGCTACCGGAGTAATCCGGGTTCTGTCCTGGTAGCGCAGGGGCAGATGAAACAGCAGATCCTGTACGGTATGGATACCGAGTCCGCCGAGCTTGTCCCGCAGCCGCGGGCCGACTCCCTTGATGCATTGCACATCAAGTTCCCGTAGCGCCTCTGTCACCGCGCTTTCAGTGCTTTACGAATGGCCCGCACGAGGACATCGATGACGGTGTGACGGGGGAAGCTGCTACGCCACGCAAGTGCCACCGACCGGACCGCGGTCGGGTCTTTCAGCGGCCGGGTGACGAGCGCGTTGCCGCCATAGTTGACCACATTGGCAGCCGACGCCGGCAGCACGGAGATGCCGAGCCCGGAAGCGACCATGTGCTTGAGAGTTTCCAGCGAGCTGCCTTCGACCACCGACTGTACCTGTGAGCGCTCGTCAATGGCGCGCCGGATGGCAGGGCAGCAGGACAGCACCTGTTCACGGAAGCAATGCCCCTCGCCGAGGAGTAGCACCGTTTCATCGGCGAGTAAGTCGCTGGCAATGCTTTTGCGCGATGCGAGCGGGTGGTCGGCGTACAGTAATACTTCAAAGCGTTCCTCGAACAGCGTTTGGGTGACCACATCCGGTTCATTGAAAGGTAGCGCCACAATAATCGCGTCGAGCTTGCCACTGGTGAGAGACTGTCGCAGATTCGCGGTGTAGTTTTCTTCAACGTAGAGCGGCATCGCCGGTGCGAGTTGCCGCAACTGCGGAATAAACGCAGGAAACAGGTAGGGGCCGATGGTATGAATGGCGCCGATAGCCAGCGGGCTGCCCAGCGGATCTTTGCCATCCTCGGCAATATCGCGCAACTGTTCGCTGGCATTTAGTACAACCCGGGCCTGGCGGATAATTTTTTCACCCGCCGGCGTGGTGCTGATCTGGTTGCGCCCGCGCTCGAATATAGCGACGCCGAGATCTTCTTCCAGCTTTTTGATCGCAACGCTGAGTGTCGGCTGACTCACGTGACAGTGCTCTGCGGCGCGCCCGAAATGGCGCTGCTCATGGAGTGCGATAACGTAGCGTAGTTCGGTCAGGGTCACGTCAGTGCAGCTCGCGCTGGACGCGGATGACTTCGGGCACACTGCGCAGGCGTTTAATGAGGCGGGCGAGGTGTACACGGGAATTGACGCCGACCACGATATTGACAGTGGTGGTGCGCGGGTTCTGATGCTCGACGCTGATTTTGTCGATGCTGCCGTCAGCGCTGTTGATGCGCGCTGCCAGCACCGCAATCATACTGCGGTGGCTCTCCAGCTCGACTTTGATTTCAACCGGAAACTCTCGGTCGATGGACTCGGCCCAGACCATGCTCATATAGCGCTCGGGATGATCGCGGTGGCGGGCACTGTTATGGCAGCTCTCGCGGTGAATAACGACCCCCCGTTCCGCGCTCTGCAGGCCGATAATCGGATCTCCGGGCACCGGGTAGCAACAGCGCGCGAAATGGACCAGCACCCCTTCGGTGCCGCTGACCACCATCGGCTGTTCGTTTTCCTTCATCCTGATGCCGGCGGTCTGCAGAATCTGCCGCGCTGCGAGCAGTGCTACCCGGTTGCCGACACCGATCTGCTCCAGCAAGTCGTTGAAGGTCTCCAGCTCAGTGGTTTCAATAAACTCATGCCGGCGCTTTTCGCTGATCGCCGAAAGCGTACTGCCCAATCCGGCCAGTGCGCCTTCGAGCAGTGTTCTGCCAAGCTCGATGGCATCGGCGCTGCGCTGGTGTTTGAGAAAATGGCGGATGCTGCTGCGCGCTTTGGCGGTGACAACGGTTTGCAGCCATGACGGGTTGGGGCGCGCGCCGGGTGAGGTGATGACCTCTATGGTCTGACCGCTTTGCAGCGGCTCCGAAAGCGGCGCTAATTGCCGGTTGACCCGGCAGGCAATGCAGTGACTGCCGATATCGGTATGTACGGCATAGGCAAAGTCTACAGCGGTGGCGCCCTGTGGCAGCTCCATAATTTCGCCGCGGGGTGTAAAAACGTAAACCTCATCGGGAAACAAATCGATTTTGACGTTCTCGATAAACTCCATCGAGTCGCCCGCACGATCGCGGATTTCGAGCAGGCTCTGTGCCCAGCGGGTCGCGCGGCTATGGCC
The DNA here is from genome assembly GCA_041622815.1 of Spongiibacteraceae bacterium. Classification (GTDB taxonomy): domain Bacteria; phylum Pseudomonadota; class Gammaproteobacteria; order Pseudomonadales; family Spongiibacteraceae; genus JBFJYC01. The sequence continues at coordinate 6,834 of JBFJYC010000017.1, forward strand.
ACGGTCGGCGTTGGAGCTGCCACGATTCTTATAGATCCAGTGCGAGGCAATACCGATATTTGCCATCTCTTCCATTTCTTCGGTGCGGATTTGCACTTCTATCGGTAAGCCGCGTTTGCCGAACAGCACCGTATGTAAGGACTGGTAGCCGTTGGCTTTGGGGATCGCGATGTAGTCCTTAAACTGTCCCGGAACCGGTTTGTAGAGTGAGTGCACCACGCCGAGCACGCTGTAGCAGGCCTCCACCGAGTCGACGACTATCCGGAACGCATAAATATCGAGAATGTCGGAGAAGGTTTTTTTCTTATTCAGCATCTTCTTGTAGATGCTGTAGAGGTGTTTCTCGCGACCGATGATGCGGGCCTGAAAACCCTCCTCGGCGAGACAGTTCTCCAGCGTGACGGTGATGCCCTCTACCAGACGGCCGGACTCGCCGCCGCGCATCTTGTTCAGCGCCTGCCGGATGCGCTCTGACCGCATCGGGTACATGGCGTAGAAGCCGAGATCTTCAAACTCGACCCGCACATTGTGCATGCCCAGACGCTGCGCAATCGGCGCGTAAATATCCAGTGTTTCGCGGGCGACACGACGTCGTTTGGCCGGATCCAGTACGCCGAGTGTGCGCATATTGTGCAAGCGGTCGGCGAGTTTGACGATAATGACGCGGATGTCCCGCGCCATTGCCATCGCCATTTTCTGAAAGTTTTCTGCCTGCGCTTCGGCCTTGGATTCAAACTCGATCCGGGTGAGCTTGCTGACGCCGTCAACGAGCTCAGCCACCTCGGAGCCGAATTGGCGCTGCAGCGCATCTTTGGAGATGCCGGTATCTTCAATAACGTCGTGCAATAGCGCGGCGAGCAGACTCTGCTCGTCCATATGCATTTCAGACAGGATGCCGGCCACTGCCAGCGGATGGGTTATATAGGGTTCGCCGCTGCGCCGGCGCTGCCCCTCATGGGCCTGCTCGGCATAGTAATAGGCTCGCTTAACCCGGCTGACCTGTTCGGCACTGAGATAGGCAGAGAGCGCATCGCCGAGCTCATCGACGGTTTCGATTTGCCGGGTGCGTTGCTCAGAGGAGGGGAAAAAGCTGTACTGTTTAACCATTCAAGTGCGGTACCGGGAGCCCGGAACCGGCACTTGATCAGATGAGCGGTTGAGTCATTTCAACATCGAGATTGAGTACCGGTTCTTCTTCGCGCTCATCTTCGAGCAGAATCTGGTCGCGGTCAATCTTACCGGCGGCGAGTTCGCGCAATGCGAGTACGGTCGGCTTGTCGCCTTCTTCGGGTACCAGAGGCTCTTTGCCGCCGGTGGCGAGTGCGCGGGCGCGTTTGCTTGAGACCATCACCAGTTCAAAGCGGTTCTCAACTTTGTCGAGGCAGTCTTCTACAGTAATGCGTGCCATTTTGATCCTTGCTTGGGTACAGGCCACAGCGAGCGGCCGTTTTTTCGGGGGCGGGAGTGTAGCAGATACGCCGGACCGAGAATAGCCGTGTGTGTTGCGCTATCGGCCGGGGACCAGCGTGCCCAGCAGCTCACGGTGCACCTGTTGCTGAACCGACAGCCGCAGACGGCCGCTGCGGGTGATGGCGAGCAGATCGGCCAGCGCAGCGTCAAAATCGTCGTTGATGACTACATAATCGGCCGCGGCGTAGTGCGACATCTCTTCATTGGCCGCTTTCATCCGCGCAGCGATAATCTCCTCGCTGTCCTGACCGCGGTTGCAGAGCCGCTGATTGAGGGCCTCCAGCGACGGCGGCAGAACAAATACCGACGTTGTTGCCGGAAGCCGTTGTCTGATTTGCTGGGCGCCCTGCCAGTCGATCTCCAGAATCACATCGCGACCCGCAGCGAGCATATCCTCCACCCACTGCCGGGAGGTGCCGTAGCGGTTGCCGAATACGGTGGCATGTTCCAGAAACGCCTGTTGCGCCAGCATCTCCCCGAAGCGGGCGTCACTGACAAAGTTGTAATTGACGCCGTCAGTCTCGGCGGGCCGGATCGGGCGGGTGGTATGCGATACCGAGACGCAAAGCTGCGGGTCGGCCTCCAGCATGGCGCGTACCAGGCTGGTTTTGCCGGCACCGCTGGGTGCGGAGAGCGTATAAAGTGTTCCGGTGCTCATGGTCTGTTTATTCCAGGTTCTGTATTTGTTCGCGCATTTGCTCAATCAGGACTTTGAGCTCGACAGCGGCGGCTGTAGTCGCAGCTGCCGCCGATTTTGACGACAGTGTATTCGCCTCACGGTTGAGCTCCTGCATTAAGAAATCGAGCTTTCTGCCGCAGGCGCCCCCCTGCAGCAATATGCTTTCAACCGCATTGCAGTGGGTGCTGAGGCGGTCGAGTTCCTCGGCGATATCGGCTTTTTGCGCCAGCAGCGCGATTTCTGTCTGACTGCGTTCATCGCTCAGCGTGGCGGTCAGCGTCGCCAGGCGCTGCAGCAGCTTGGCGTGTTGCTCCTGTAAAATGGCCGGGAGTTGCGCCTGTACGTCGGCGATAATTGCGCGGATGCCATGAATCCGGCGCGCAATATGCGCGGCCATCGCCTCGCCCTCCCGCTCACGGTTTTCGATCAGACTTTGCAGCGCGCTATCGAAGCCGGCCATCAGGTCACGTTGCATGCCGGCGGTATCCTCCGCCGGTAATTCGAGTACGCCCGGCCACTGCAGTAGTTGCAGCGGATCGACGCCGGTGATGGTGGTATCCAGCGCCCGCAGTTGCTCAGCGCACTGCAGTATCGATCGGGCGACCGGCTCGTTGATCGTGACGCCACTGGCAGCGGCGGTGGCGGTGATATGTAAGATGCATTCGATTTTGCCGCGCCGCGCGACACGGCCTACCCGCTGGCGCAGTTCGGTCTCAAGCAGACGCCAGCGCTCGGGCAGCTTGTATTGGCACTCCAGATAGCGCTGATTCACAGAGCGGATTTCCCATGTCACCGAACCCCAGTCGAACTGGCGATGGCAATGAGCAAAGGCGGTCATGCTGAATACAGGCAACGTAAATTCCGGATCGGGATGCGGTCAGGCAGGTATTCTACCGATGCAGTTCTAAACCGCACCCGTTTCGGCTGATATTTGCGATTGTTGTCTCGCAGCTACGGGTATAATGCCGCCTCTTTTTTTCCTACTTGGTGATATCTATGACCCGACCATCCGGTCGCGCGGGCGATGCGTTGCGAGAAGTGAGTATTCAGCGGCAGTTTACCTGTCATGCTGAGGGTTCGGTGTTGATGCAGATGGGTGGCACCCGGGTGCTGTGTACCGCGAGTGTCGACAAAGGTGTGCCGTCGTTCCTGCGCGGATCCGGCAGCGGCTGGGTCACCGCAGAATACGGCATGCTGCCGCGCTCGACGAACACCCGTATGCCGCGGGAAGCGGCCAAGGGTAAGCAGGGCGGGCGCACATTGGAGATCCAGCGGTTGATCGGACGCAGTCTGCGCGCGGCGACGGATTTAGAAGCGCTCGGTGAGAACACGATTACCATTGATTGTGATGTGTTGCAGGCAGACGGCGGCACCCGTACCGCTGCGATTACCGGCGCCTGTATTGCGCTGGTTGACGCATTTGATGCGCTGATTGCCGATGGTGTTATCGAGCGGCGGCCGCTACGGCATCTGGTCGCGGCGGTATCTGTTGGGGTGTTTGACGGCGCGCCGGTGCTGGATCTGGATTACGCGGAAGACTCCGCCGCCGGTACTGATATGAACGTGGTGATGGCGCAGAACGGCGCTTTTATCGAGGTACAGGGTACGGCTGAGGGTGCCTTGTTCAGTCGTGAGCAGTTGGATCAGTTGCTGGATCTGGCCGCCGGCGGTATCGGTGAGCTGATCGCTTTTCAGCAACAGGCGCTACAGGACTAAAAAACCGTTTCCGGCAATTCGATGTCGTAATCGATGATCAGCGGCGCGTGACTGGAGAAGTTTTGCTTCTTATAGATCGCGCCGTACTCAATGGTCGGCTTCAGGCGCGATGACACTATCTGTAGGTCCACGCGCCAGCCATTGCCGGTCTGATTGCCTTCCGGCCACCAGGTAAACTCATCGGCATCATTGTTGTACTGCCGGAACGCATCAACGTACCCGAGTTCACGCTGCAGGCTGTCCATCCACTGCTGCTCTTCTGCCAGGCAGCCGGACATGCCCTGCGCCGCGGCGGCATCACCGACATCGATATTGCGCGGTGCAATATTCCAGTTGCCGCAAATAATAAACTCGCGGCGTTTGTTGCGAACCTTATTCAGATGCGCGTAGTAAAGATCAAAGAACTGGGTCTTGCGCGCCTGTGCAGCGCTATCGCTGGGGTATGCGGTCGGCGCCAGCAGAGAGGCAATACTGATGTCGCCGTAGTCTGCCTGAATATAGCGACCTTCCATATCAAACTCGTTAAACCCCAGGCCGGTCATGATAGCTTTTGGAATCTGCCGGCAGTAGATGGCGACGCCGTTGCTGTTTTCTTCGGCGGCTTCGAAAAAGTAGGGGTTGTAGCCGGCGGGAAAGTATTTGTCTTCGGTGAGTTTGTATTCGCGGGTTTTCAGGTTCTGGATGCATACGATATCCGCATCCTGATCTTCCAGCCATTCGAAAAAACCATTGGCAGCAGCATCTTCAATGCCGTCCGCGCAGAAACTGATTATTCTCATTTCAAACAATCTCGTGTCAGAAAACGGTGAAAATGCGGATTTGCACCCGCCTGTGCGTTATGTCCTGCTTATATTTTTGTTGTATTCAGCCTGCACCGGAAGGTTGCATTATTTTGCGGTTTTATTGTCGGTGGGCTGGGCTACAATGCGCGGTCAGGCGCCGGTCGCGTAGTATAGCCTATGCGCAGGTTGCGACAAACCACAAAAATGGCGGGCCGTTGGTGAATGAGTAACTGCGAGCAAACATTTCTGCAGCACGCAATCGATTGCGAGGCCCTGCAGTTCGGGGAATTTACGCTTAAGTCCGGCCGTAAAAGCCCGTACTTTTTTAATGCCGGTCGCTTTGACCGCGGCGCGGCGCTTGCCGGATTGGCCCGGTGTTATGCCGAAACCATTAAAGACTCCGGATTGGCGGTGGATATGCTGTTCGGTCCGGCGTACAAGGGCATTGCGCTGGCCGCGACCACGGTCTGTGCGCTGAGCGAGCACTTTGCAACCGACTTACCCTGGGCGTATAACCGCAAGGAAGCTAAAGATCATGGCGAAGGTGGTGTGCTGGTCGGGGCAGCGCTCAGCGGTAACGTGCTGATTATCGATGATGTTATTACCGCGGGTACGGCTATCCGGCAAAGCATCGCAATGATTCGCGATGCCGGTGCGACCGTGGCGGGGGTGGTGGTCGGTCTCGACCGGCAGGAGCGGGGCGCCGGTGGCAAATCGTCCATCGCCGAATTGGAGGCGGAGTTCGGTATTCGGGTGCTGAGCATTGCGCGCCTGTCCGGCATTGTTGATTATTTACGGGCCCGCAATGACTACGCTGCCGAATTGGCGGCCCTGCAGGAGTATCGCGCGCATTGGGCAGCCTGATAATGCACGGCAGAGCGGAGGTTTGACTATGCAGGTAAAATTTCGTGCAGTTTTAATGGCGACCATCTTTCTTTCTGGTCTTGTATATACGGCGACGGCTGCTGCGGCGCCTGAGCGCCTGTATTACCGTTATACCGATGCTGAAGGTAACTCGGTCATGGAGGACCGGATCACCGAAGGAGCACTGAAATATGGGTACACGGTTATCGGCCGCTACGGCCGCAAGATAAAAACCGTGCCGCCACGATTGACCGATGAAGAGCTCGCCGCCCGCAAAGCGCAGCGGGAGAAAGAAGAGGCGGAGGGTAATTCCGCCGAGCAGCAGGAGGCCTGGGATAAATACTTGTTGTTACGCTATAGCTCAACAGACGATATTGAGGCGGCAAAACAACGCGCGCTGAATCAAATTCAGGTGCGTATTGATATTCTAGAAGCCAACCTGCAAACGTTGAAGCAGACAATAGAGCGGGAGCAGGCGCTGGCCGCCGACCGGCAACGCCGGACCGGCAAGCCGCCGACGGAAGATCACGACGCACTGATGCAGAGTTTTAATGCTGAATTGATCGGGCTTGAAAAGCAGATCGCCGCACGTAAAACCGAAAGCGAGCAAACTGTTGTCTTATACGACCGGGATATCGCGCGTTTTAGCGAAATACTCAGCAGCCACGGCCGCTAGACGGGCATTATCAGTCGTATTGGCGAAATAGCTGTGCAGACAATAGTTGCCACTGTTCCGTCCAGTGCGCGGAAGGGCGCTGGCTAAAGTCGCTGCGAACATACTGCGCCAGCCGGCCCTGCGCTACCGCCATCAGCAGATTGGCCGCCGCCGCCGCCGGAATCGTGCAGCGCAACCCTTCTTTGTGTTCCGCATCACGAATTACCTGGCGTATCTGCATCTCGTAGCGGTCGTGCAACTGACAAACGCGCTTGCGCAGCCGTTCGGTTTCACCGGCCAGCGCATCGCCGTGAATAATGCGGGAGATACCGGGATTCTTTTCAGCGAATAAAATAAACAACTGCAGCAGGTTGTCGAGCTGTGTCAGTGCAGAATCCGAGTCGCGCACAATTACCGTGGCGCGCTCGAATAGCGTGGTTTCGACGAACTCGATAAGGCCCTCAAACATGCGGGCCTTGCTGGGAAAATGCCGGTACAGTGCCGCTTCGGACACGCCGACAGCTTTCGCCAGCCCGGCGGTGGTAATCCGGGCGCCCGGCTCGGACTCCAGCAGTTGTGCCAGAGTTTCCAGGATGACCTGCCGGCGGGACACGGGCGTTGTCATGATGGCGCGCTTTCCCGTCCGGTGATCAGTGTGCCGACGCCGACATCGGTAAATACCTCAAGCAGTACCGCGTGGGGCACTCTGCCGTCGACAATATGGGCGCTGCGCACGCCGCCGCGCACCGCATTGAGCGCGCAGCTGATTTTCGGCAGCATGCCGCCGTGAATAGTGCCGTCCGCGATTAACTCGTCGACGCGGGCCGCACTTAATCCGGTGAGGATATTGCCGGATTTGTCCTGCAGTCCGGCGACGTTGGTCAGCAGCATCAGTTTTTCGGCGCCGAGCACTTCTGCCACCTTACCCGCGACCAGATCGGCGTTGATGTTGTAGCTCTGACCGTCCCGGCCGATGCCGATCGGCGCGATCACCGGAATAAAATCGCTGTTAATCAATGTGTTGAGTATGCCGGCATCGACCTTTTCGACTTCGCCAACATGGCCGAGGTCGATGATTTCGCTGCCGGCGGTTGTCTTGGCGCGGCTGCCGCTGAGTTTGCGGGCCTGCAACAAGTCGCCGTCCTTGCCGGAAATGCCGATGGCTTTACCACCGTTGCGGTTAAGCAGCGCGACGATCTCTTTGTTCACGGCGCCGCCGAGCACCATTTCCACCACATCCATCGTCGCGCCGTCGGTTACCCGCATGCCGTCGACAAAACTGGACTTTATATTCAGCTTTTCCAGTAATGCACCGATCTGCGGGCCGCCGCCGTGAACGACTACCGGATTCATACCGACCAGCTTCATCAGCGCAACATCCCGCGCGAAGGACTCTTTCAGCGCATCGTTGGTCATCGCGTTGCCGCCGAACTTAACGACAATCGTCTTGCCGGTAAATCTCTGGATATATGGCAGTGCTTCCGTTAGTACGCGGGCGACGTTGGTGGCTTCGGCGACATCAAGAGACATGGGGTACCGGTGGGAATTTCAAAGTTTCGGCGCGCAGTGTACAGCAGCGCGCGGTTCAGGAGAATTGGTGCTCGGTCAGTAACAGCGCTGCCGCTGGCTCAATATCCTCGATTAATTCAATAAATTCATCGCGAATCTGGACCAGCGCCGACTTGTCGCTGCCCTCAAAGCGCAATGAAATCGCCGGCCCGGTATTGGAGGCGCGCAACAGGCCCCAACGGTCGTCGTATTCGACCCGGATGCCGTCGATGTCGATAATTTTTGCAGGTCCGAAGTTCGCGCGCTGAAGGGCTTCCGTGACGATTTCAAATTTACGCTGCTCACCTGCGGGAATCAGTATTTCCGGAGTTGATTCCCAGCGCGGCAACGCCGCGGTGAGCTTGTGTAGATCGATACCTTCTTTCGAAATAATTTCAGCGAGTCTGGCGGCCGCATACATACCGTCGTCAAAGCCGAACCAGCGCTCGCGGAAAAAAATATGGCCGGACAACTCTCCGCCCACCAGTGCCTCGGTCTCCGCTATTTTCAGCTTCATATGGGAGTGGCCGCTTTTCCAGATCACCGGTTCGCCGCCGCTGGCGACAATAACGTCTTTGAGCAGTGTGCTGCACTTCACGTCGTAAACAACTTTTGCGCCCGGGTTGCGGCGGCAGACGTCGCGGGCCAGCAGCATGAGTAGTGCATCGGAGCGCACAACATCGCCGCGCCCGGTTACGGCAACAACGCGATCACCATCCCCGTCAAAGGCGATGCCGAGGTCGGCGTTGTGTTCGGCAACCGCAGCACTCAGTTGGTGCAGGTGAATCGCGATTGTCGGGTCCGGCGGGTGCGCCGGAAAGTTACCGTCGATCTCGCAATTGATCGTGAATACCTGGCAGCCCAGCGCCCGGAACAAATGCGGCCCGACTTCAGAGGTCGCGCCATTGCCGGCGTCGATGACGACTTTCATGCCCTCTTTTATCGTAATGTCTTTGCAGATGTAGTCGATATATTGCTGGCGCACATCGAAGTCACTCACTGAGCCTGCGCCCCCGGCAAATTCAGTATTCATTATGCGGGTGTGTAGCGCCTGAATTTCCTCGGCGCGCAGCGGGGTGAAATCTACCGAGATTTTGATGCCGTTATAGTCTTTGGCGCTGTGGCTGCCGGTGATAACCGCGACGTTGCCAATGCCGGTAATAAAACTGGCAAAGTGCACCATCGGTGTCGGCACTATTCCGAGGTCGGTCACCTTGCAGCCGCTGGCGAGCAGCCCCTTGGTAACGTGTTCATGAATGCGCGGGCTCGACAGGCGCCCGCCACGACCGAGCAGGATACTGTCCTCGCCGCGCTCGATGATCAGGCTGCCGATCGCGCGGCCGGCGTTTTCGCAGAACTCGTTGTCCATATCGCGATCGGCGACGCCGCGGATATCGTAGGCCCGGAAAATCTCACTACCGGACGGGGCGGTGACGGGTTCCAGCGCAATGGGCGCGGCCTCCTCCGCTTGTCCGGCATTGTCGGTGGCTTTTTTCTTGTCCGGTTCCGGCGGCGTGGCATGCATGCCGGTTTGCGCGGCGACAGCTGCGGCGAAATCGGGCTCGCCGTGTTTGCCGCCGCTGACTGCTTCGGCGTCGTGATTCGAGTCGCCGGCAGCGAGTGCCATTTCCGATTTGCCACGTGGTGTTTTTTTGCGTTTGGAGCGCGCTGTGCGGCCGGCTTTGAGAATGCCGCCGTTGCGCTTGCTCAGCACCAGAAGTGCGATACGCACTATTATCGGTAGCAAGCAGAGCGCCAACACGCCGAGCAGCACCGTCGTCATCAAGTCCCTGTTGGCGACGGCTTCTTCGCTCTCGGTTGCCGCAGTTACACGCAGGGTCCAGTTCGGCACCGCGAGCCGGGTTTCCACAGTTTGTTGCGATGGCGAGGCCAGCGCCGCACGGGCAATCACGACGGCGCGGTTGCTGAATTTCTGCACTAGTTCGGTCTGCGTTTCACCGGCGGAAACCCTGGCCAGTAGTGGTTTAAACCCGGTCAGCGGGTAGCGCATCACGATCGCGCCGTTATCGGCACAGTGGATAGCGCTGAGCAGCCACTTCTTATCGCTGCGCTGTGCTTCGAATAACACCGTCGGTTTTTTCAGGCAGCGATTGATGAGATCGATTTCGATGGCATTGAGTTGCGCCAGTTGCTCGTTATAGGGGTCGATGGTGCCGCGGCGTGACAGAGGCACGATGATCAGTTCGCTGGCGCCGGACAGCGCTGCGAGGCTTTGCTGTTGTGCCGCCAGTAGCGCAGCTGACGCGGTCACGGGTTCGTCCGTGTCAGCAGCAGAATTCATCAGCGTGAGAGCCGGCTCAGCCAGAGTGACTGTTTTTAGTGCCGATTGCAGCCGCCGGATCTCGGTATTGACCGATTCGACCTGGCGTTCAGCGGCCTGTTGTGTAGCCAGCAGCGAGTCGGCTGCCAGCTTGCCGGGCAGCCGGAAATGCAGATAGGAAAGTGCGGCAGTGGTTGCCAGCGCCGTACAAGTGGCAATGATCAGCGTGGTCTTGCCGATAATTTTCGGGGATTTTTTCTCGGTTACTTCGTCAACCATGGCGCTGGCAATAATTCCGGGCTAGACGGCTTCAGTGTTAAGTCGGGCCGCGATGCGGCTGATCAGCTGTGCTGCCAGCTGTGACTTTCCCATCAATGCCAGCGATTCTTCACCTCCTTCCCAGAAAACCGTGACCTGATTATCGTCGCTGCCAAAGCCGATATCGGTGCGACTCACATCGTTGGCGATAATCATGCCCAGCTTTTTTTGGCGCAGTTTGCCCAGCGCATGCTCGGCAAGATTTTCAGTCTCCGCAGCGAATCCGACGCAAAACGGCGCTTGTTCCGCGGCAGCGACCGTCGCGAGAATGTCGGGGTTCTTGATTAGCTCCAAGGTGATGGTGTCTGCAGATTTTTTCAACTTCTGCTCAGCGGCTGTTGCCGGCCGGTAGTCCGCGACGGCGGCGCAGGCGATAAAAATGTCGCAACCGCTGGTCAGGCGCCGGGCGGCGTCCAGCATCTCATCACAGCTGGTCACATCGTGCCGGCTGACCCGCGCGGGTGTCGGCAGTTGTACCGGTCCCGCGATCAGGTCGACCCGGGCGCCGGCGTCAGCCGCTGCCTGAGCGAGCGCAAAACCCATTTTTCCGGAACTGTGATTGCTGATATAGCGCACCGGGTCGATGGCTTCCCGGGTCGGGCCGGAGGTGATGACCACATGGGCACCGTCGAGCAGGCGCGACTCAAATTGTCCGGCGAGCAATACACTGAGTTGTGCCGGTTCCAGCATGCGCCCGGGACCGACGTCGCCGCAGGCCTGGACGCCTTCGGCCGGGCCGAACATCACCACGCCGCGCGCTTGCAGCGTTTCGATATTGGCAATGGTGCCGGCATCGCGCCACATCGCCTGATTCATCGCGGGTGCCAAAAATACCGGTGCCGAAGTTGCCAGACACAGGGTGGTTAGCAGGTCATCGGCATGGCCGTGGCAGAGGCGCGCGATCAAATCAGCGGTCGCCGGAGCGATCAGTACGCAGTCGGCCCAGCGCGCCAATTCGATATGCCCCATTGCGGCCTCCGCCTCGGGGTCGAGCAAGTCCAGATGTACCGGCAGCCCGGACAGCGCCTGCATGGTGAGCGGCGTAATAAATTCGGTCGCCGCGCGGGTCATTACGACGCGGACATTGGCGCCCTGATCCTGCAGATTGCGGAGCAGTTCTGCGCTCTTATAGGCCGCGATGCCGCCGCTGACGCCTAAAACAATATTGCGGTTGCTGAGACGGCTCATAAGTTGCGCTGAATCAATGGGCGGGTCATTCGCGGTAATTGCCGATAGAAAAAAACCATTATCGCAGCTTATGCTGCTGCACTCACCCACAGCGGCGCAATTTGGTTTGCCCGCGCCGGCCGGGTGAGCCAAGCCAGCGTACCAGGGAGGGTCAGATGGCGATCAAAGACTGGCCCGCGGCGGAACGGCCGCGGGAAAAACTACTACAGCGCGGCAGCTCGGCACTTTCTGATGCGGAGCTTTTAGCTATATTTCTTCGGACCGGTGTCAGTGGTCGTTCGGCCATCGATCTCGCCCGGGACCTGATCACCGAGTTCGGCTCCTTGCGGCTGCTGTTACAAGCCGGACAGGACCGGTTTTGTGCGGCGCGTGGCCTTGGCGAGGCGACGTTTGTACAGCTGCAGGCGGTGATGGAGATGGCCCGCCGCTGCCTGAATGAGCAGTTGCAGGAAAAGCCGGCGCTGGACAGTGCCGCTGCGGTGCGCGACTTCTTGTCGGCGCGGCTCCGTGATGAGTCGCGCGAGGTATTTGCGGTGCTGTATCTGAACAGTCAGCACCGCCTGCTGCACTATGCGCCGCTGTTCTACGGGACCATAGACGCTGCGGCGGTCTATCCGCGGGAGGTGGTCAGTTCGGCGCTACAGCGTCACGCTGCGGCCCTGATCGTCGCCCACAATCATCCTTCCGGGGTTGCCGAGCCCAGTCAGGCTGACCGGCGCATCACCGAACGCATTCAGCGGGCACTGGAGCTGGTCGATATCCGGCTGCTCGATCACTTCGTGGTAGGTAGTGGCGAGGTGGTTTCATTCGCCGAGCGCGGCTGGTTATAGGCCCCGCATCGCGGTTTATAGCCCGAATCGGCCGAATTCCGGGTTTTATCGCGGTTTCAAATTGCGGCGGCGGGGCGCTTCTGGTATAAAGTCGCGCTCATTTTTTGGCGCCACCCCGATTTTCTGCCGGGACGGCGTGCTCAAGGGCCGGAACATCTGATTTCCGGCTGATTCGCAAGAGGTTTTTAAGATGTCCAGAGTCTGTCAGGTCACCGGCAAGCGCCCGATGACCGGTAATAATGTGTCGCATGCGAAGAATCGCACCCGGCGCCGTTTTCTGCCGAATCTTCAGAATCACCGTTTTTGGGTGGAATCTGAGAATCGTTTTGTTTCCCTGCGGATTTCCACCAAGGGCATGCGCATTATCGACAAGCTCGGCATCGAAGCCGTCCTGTCTGATCTCCGCGCCCGCGGCGAAAAGGTTTAAGGAGTTAACCCATGGCCAAGAAAGGCGTTACTGAAAAGATTAAGTTGGTGTCCTCTGCGGGTACCGGCCACTACTACACGACTGTGAAGAACAAGCGTAATTCGCCGGACAAGTTTGAGTTCAGCAAGTACGACCCGGTTGTTCGCAAGCACGTGCCGTACAAGGAAGCGAAGATTAAGTAAGTCTTCGTTTTTCGTGAAAAGCCCGGCTGTAACAGGTCGGGCTTTTTTTATGCCTGTGTAAAAGCGGAATTCGATTGGGCGTTTTCACCGGGGTTCGGCCGCTGTCAGAAAGTCCGCTCAAATCGACCATAACTCCGGCGATCGTTTCGGCGCTGCGCAACTCGCGCTGCGCGAGCGGTGCTCGCTTCGCACTCAGACAGGTGCTCGCTTGGGAAGCTTCCGAAACGATCGCCTCCCCTAAGCATGGCCTGATTGATTTGAGCGGACTTTCCGCCAGCGTCCTGGCATCCGGGCTTTAACCGGCTGCGAAGCTAGGGCTGCTGGCAGGATGCGGTAGGCGGGACAATCAGGGCGCGTATAGGACCGTCGGTTGCGCGATTGAGCCCCGCGAGGAAGTGTTTGAGCGCTTCCCAGCGAGTTGTCCGAGCGTCAATCGCGCAAACGACGCG